>JACMPS010000031.1 GCA_014377395.1 Chthonomonadaceae bacterium | reverse complement strand
ATGATAATTCGAAGAATTCCGGCACGCTCTGCGGTTGCATCTACAATCGTACCAACATAACCGATGGTGGTGATCATAGCAGGTCCCCCCATCCTGCCCAGACTCATAAAGGCAGAGTTGGCGGTAGAAGGGGCATTTGATTTAAGCGTCGTGCCAATACGAATACCGCGTAATTTATTAAGATTAACGGTTGAACGAAGATTCATCCGAGTTAACTGAGTCAGGGGGGGTTGCGGGTCAAAAAATCACTGGTAGTTTTTGTTGTGCTGAGCCAACGAGCGACAGAGCGGATGACAGACCGAGGCATAATGTCATCACCCTGCGTGTGCGGGCGAATTGATGGTGAGACATAAGTGAGAACACTCCTTTACAAAAACTGTTGTAGAGCTAAAAAAGGCGAACGAACAGTTAACGCTCTCAATACGAAATAAGGCAGTGGTTTCATCCCTAATTGTTGATGGAATGAAAAACCACTGCCTCATCTCCACACCGAGATGAATAGAAACTTTCCGTAGAGAGAATCCCTTAATTCGTTTTTGCTTTGCGGCGGCGAAGCATTGCGACTGCGGGGATCAATCCTCCCATTGCAAAGACGGCGACAGAGCCGGGAGCAGGAACAGCACCACCGATCTTGACGGAACCAGGAGTAAAGCGAAGTTTACCGCCACTGGCGAAATTATTACTGAAATCCCCAACCTGGTTGCCTTTAGGCGTGTTTAGATAAGGGGTAAAAAAGTTGGTGAAGCCAACTTGAGAACCACTTATGGGAAGAGCGGCGATAATCTTCAATGAGTACGACCCAACGAATGTGTTATTAAATTTCATTACAGGAGCACCACTTGCGCCATCCGTTCTCTTGAGTCCTATGCTTGTTCGCGTGCTAACGTAATTCGGAACAGCAGGATTAGCATTATCACTGGTCAAAGCTTGAGCAGTATCCTGGTTATTGGCAGTAACCTTAGCTCCGCTGGTGTTAGTGTTGGTTCTATCGAAAATCTGGTTTTTTCCGTCAGCAACAGTGAATCCACTTGTCACTACTCCATCAGGGTCGTTGATAGCAAAGTAGCGGCTATCGAACGCAATATTGGGAACAAAGCCTGCGTAGGATTCCGAACTGTCAGTGGTTAAAAAGATACTGAAATCCAGAATGCTATTGACTGCTGTAGCGGTTGAAGTCGTCGTAATGCCAAAGGCGGCTACGGTGGTTTGTGCATGGACGCCAACGGACATTAAAAGTCCTGTGCCAAGTAATGCAGATGATAATACGGATGTGGAACGCTTCATTCGATGAACTCCTCCTGTGCGAACTTATTTTCTGATCGAAATCTCAGAAAACGAAGTTTTACCTCAAAACTATAGGCTAAAAAGTAACGGCTCTCTAACGTGAAAACGCTCTGATTTCGGTGCGGGTCGCAACGCAACCTGACCAGAGCAAACGCTTGTCCTTGCAGTGGAATCTACGTGCAAGAAGTGTGCCACTTCTCGATGGCTCTACGAAAAAATGCGGAGTCGTCTTTGTCCAAGCATAAATCCCCCATGCAGAGGGTAGTTGTGGGGTGTAGAGGCGTTTTTCGCGTCGATTAATATAGATTATAGCCTATTTTCCTTGAATCGAATTTGTTTTTTTGACCTATTTACCGGTGTCCCACACGCTCGGATTTTCGATAAGAGAAAATTGGGGGAACACAGGTAACGCATCACGGTATAATACAAGGTATAAAAGGGTGAAAAAGTCAAGAGGAAGCGGAGAGAAAGGCGAAGCATACGCCTTATTAGAAATGTCGTCCTGACGCCCCGACTCGAAGGAGAGAAAATGAAGAAGAAACTAAATGGTTTCACACTAATCGAACTGCTCGTTGTGATTGCTATTATCGCCATACTTGCTGCTATCTTGTTCCCGGTTTTTGCACAGGCTCGAGAAAAAGCACGGCAAACTTCCTGCCTGTCCAACCTGAGACAAATTGCGACTTCGACCCTGATGTATACTCAGGACTATGATGAGACGTTTGCGATGAGTGCTTACCTGCAACGCCCCAACATCATCCAATCGGTTTATGATGTGTCCCAGCCCTACTTGAAAAACAATCAGGTCTTTGTTTGTCCGTCCTATACTCCCGGAATTGACTGGACGACCCGACTTGCCGCCATGCGACTCGCTACCCCCAATACTTTCCGGTATGTCGCGTTTGTTCCCAACTTCGGAGTTTTTGGAGATAATCTCTGCGGATTGAAGACAGGCTACACCCCGGTGACACCACAGGCAGGTATTCCACGATCCTCTGAAACCGTTCTCTTCTTCGACGGCTACTGGAGAAAGCGCAATCAGGGTAGCCCCACTCAGGCACTAGACTTTTTCAATATCTTGGCGATGGCGCGGCATAGCGAAGGCGTCAATGTGAACTTCGCGGATGGACACGCGAAATTCGTGAAGGCAGGCGGCAGTTTTACGGGGGGTAATACGCCCGCAGGTTCTCGCGCTCCTACTTACTATAGTTGGCGCTCTTCAGGCATCGAGCCGATCCGTATTTCCGGGGAGGCACTCGAAGCCACTAACTCTACCGCCGCCGACCCTTATAATGACTTCCATGGAATCCCCGATACCAACATTACGGACTCCGAAGATGTTGCCTGCCCGTAAAAATGCTTGAGGCGAATTCCGCTTTGCCGGAATTTTCGTTTCTGCAAAGAGAAAAGAGTGTCTTCCCTCAATCAATAAAGAGAAGGCACTCTTTCGGCTTTAACTCTCCTGCACAGAAGAAGGATCAGACAATAATTTATTTTTCTACAAAGGCATTTGCCACAAATCCGCCAACTGGTGATAGCGCAGACTTTTCGCGTGCCCGTCCCCGAACAGGGTATTGAACCGACGCAAATGCAAATCAGGAACTCCAAAACTCCATTCCTCATCGCTATAGGAATTGTCGCCGGGCCCCGTGCCGTGCCAGCTTCCGCTTGCATCCATGTAAAGGTTGAACTGTGCAGGTTGTGAAATGGCAGATTCGCCGACTACCCGTGCCGCAACCTCAGTGCGATAAAGATAACTCGTGCCGTACTTCTTAAAAAGGGGTTCGGTACAGTTCATTTTGCGATGTGCGAACTCCTGCCAGATCAATCCGTTATCCGCCGGACAATGAAAGAGGTTTTTTGATTTGACGTAAGGTTGAAGCACTTCATGCACGTAGGGGAGTGTGGCAAGATATTTCTGAAAGTCGGGAAAAGAATCCCAGATGTCGGGGGTCACGCGGTCCGCGGGATCAATCGCAAACGGGTAAATCCCGTCGTAATCCTCGCAATACATTGTAAACGCCATTCCCGCCTGCCTCATATTGGAGATACAGGTGGTTTCACCCGCTTTTTTGCGGGCATTAGCAAATACAGGAAATAAAATCGCGGCAAGAATGGCGATAATTGCGATGACAACAAGTAGTTCAATCAGCGTGAATCCAAGAGGGGAATCGGATTTCATGACGAGCCTTTCTGTTGGGCGGGGGCGGTCTTCTGCTTAAAAGAAGTCACTAAAAATAAAAGCAAACTGAAAAACGAGAACGAAAGATAGGATTGAAAGAGAATACCCTTTTTACGGGTGAGGCGCAGGATGTATCACCTTTTTCGATGCGTTTCTTCTGAAGATTTACAATCGGAGTATGAACTCTCTGCTCAACCCACTGATCATTTAAGTCACCCACGTAAAGGAAAACAGAAACTTTCACCTTCGAGAAAAGCGTAATGGGAGATAATTATGTTCGATTTGCAACGCAATAATCAAAAAATGCCTTTGTGGGAGAGGTGGTTTCTCTCTTTCGTACTGGTGCTGATGGCGGCGGGTTCGGGGGTTCCTTCACTCCAGTGTTTTGATGGAACACTCTGCCCGGTTCGTTGCCCGATGGTGAGTGCACCAGCCGGGATAAATTCCGTTGCCTCGACCGTTGCGTGTTCACGTTGTGAAACTCATTTTGCTTTCACGAAAAGTGCTTCTTACCTCAGTGCCTCGCAAGCCCCCTGTGTTATGCGTGTTGCCGGGTCGGGTGGCGTTCTCTTTTCAGAGAAAACTTTTTTTGGGAGTCCTGCGCTTGTTTCCGCTTACGTTCCAGTGAACTTGTCTCGGCAAGTGAAAACGATTTTCATTGGATATGCGGAACCCTTACTTTCTCCTCCTACTGATTTTCTGAAGTCTCATTACGGTCGTGCGCCTCCCGTTTTTCCTTCTGTTTGACGTTATTTTATATCAACTTCTCTTAACGAGTTGCCGATTTTGCAGTTCGTCCAACAAAGGAAAATACGATGAAAGCATTGATCACTCTGTTTGTTGCCGCCACATTGATAGCAGGTAGCCACTTCTCCGCAAACGCCAACAACAGCGGAACCCTCACCAAAAAAGCGGCGTGTTGTGCCATGCCCTGTTGCGCCCACTGCTGTGTGAGCGGTTGTTGCTCCGACTGCAAGGGCTGTTGCCCAATGGCGTGTTGCCCTGCCTGTAAGTAGTACGGTAGGAGAAAATGCCCCCTCTGAATTCCCGTGAAAGGGAATCCAGAGGGGGCTTGAATTTTGTCATTGTCCACCCATTTTGTTAAAGACGCCGAAGAAAGCCCCCACCCTGATTTCGCCCACTCAGCCCTCCCCCAAAATCCGGGAGAGGGGAGCCGATGCAAATGCCTGTTTTTTCTCGCTTGCTCTCTTTGCGTCTTCTTGTCTTTGCGTGAGATGGATCTCTTTCTCTCCCGCATTTCTCTGTGTCTCTAGCGTAGCGGGTGGTAAATTGTATCCCCTTGCGTAAGGCGAGTTAATCTTCTTCCTCGCGTTCTTCGCTCAATAGAGACTGTAAGGCGGTTTCTAACTCCTCATAGCGGAAACGGTACCTCAGCGATTCGGCGACTGCGGGAACCGCGCGTTGTCCTCCAAGCAACGACTCGGCGAACTCGCCGAGTATCGCTTTCAGTGCAAACGCCGGAACTGGAATTACCGCCGGACGATGATAAACTTTTCCAATGGCACGAGCAAATTCCGCGTTGCGGACGGGATTTGGAGAAACGGCATTCACGGCTCCATGAACACTCTCCATTTGCAGTGCCCATAGAAATAATCCGACGATGTCCGAGACATGAATCCAAGGAACCCACTGCCGTCCGCTCCCCATTGGACCTCCAAGACCGAGTTTGTAAGGGTTGAACGGGAGTGGAAGGGGCTTTAACATCTGCGCTAACGCTCCCTCTTCTCCCAGCACAATGCCAATTCTCATCCGCACTTCACGCACCCCGAATTCCGCAACTCGGCTGATTTCCCGTTCCCATTCAACACAAACTTCGGCGAGAAAATCGGTTCCTGGTGCTGATTTCTCCGTCAGCAGTTCCTCTTTGCGGTCTCCATAAAACCCGACTGCGGAAGCGGAAATCAGCACTTTCGGCTTGTGTTCTCCCTCGGCAATGGCGTTCACCAGCGCACGAGTGGGAGTCACCCGCGAAGAGCGCAGTTTACGTTTGTACTCAGGCGTCCAACGCTCACCCGCCACCGATTCACCCGCCAGATGAATCACGGCGTCACTCTCCGAAACGCTCTTTTTCCAAGATTCCGAAGTTCCTTCTCCCCAGGCGACAGGTTCTGCGCGTGAGTCCATTCGGGCTTTTGCTTTGGTGACATCGCGGGTCAGCACCGTGACCCGATGCCCGCTACGCAACAATTCCCCGACAATTTCCTTGCCCAGAAAACCGGTGGCTCCGGTCACGACAATGTTCATTGTGTCCTTCTCGTTTCTAATTTTTTGTGCTTCCTTTTCTCTACGCATAAAAAGACGGCAAAGGAGAGAAGTGAATGAGAAAAATAGGGTAGAACGAAAGAAAGGAAAAAGACATGACTTCCGACGCAGAAAAAACGATTTTACTTTTGTTACGCGCCCGCAAATTAGAAGAGCGGTTGCGCGGTCTCAGGCGACTTTCCT
>JACMPS010000402.1 GCA_014377395.1 Chthonomonadaceae bacterium | reverse complement strand
TTTCTTTGCGGGGTGACTCGCCGAAATACGGGTTGATGTTGCAGTTCTCCTCTCGTATGAATCCGTCGCTTGCAGAAACGCAAATCCTTCGCTCCGTAATCGAAGAAGTGTCCTCCGAAAAGCCGTTCGACGTGATCGAATTTCCCGAATTTGAGGGCTACGGCAAGGCAGGAATTGGACTAAAGGGCGTGAAGCACGTCTCGGTGAGGTTGCACGGTTGCTCAAAATTGGTGCGCCACTTCGCGGGTGAAGCGGAAAGCGCACCGATGCAAAAAGTGGATTCGCTGGAGCGTGAGGTGGCATTGAAAGCGGACAGTGTGACCTCCGTTTCACGTTCCGCCCTCGAAGCCACGCAAAAAATCTGGAAGACTTCGCTGGAAAACGTAACCGTTGTGCCAAATCCTATTGAGCGCATGATCGAAAGTTTCGATGAAGTTTCAGAGCGTCTTCCGACGACGGTTTTCTTCGGGGGAAGACTGGAAGCACGAAAGGGAATCGAAACGCTTTCCGCCGCCATTCCATTGATCGTAGAAGCCGTTCCCGATGTACAGTTTCAGATTTTTGGCAAGGACAAAGAGTGGGACGACGGAAGAACAGGCGCAGAAATTGTTCACGCCATGCTCGATGCAAACCCGCATCTTAGAGGAAAAGTTTTGGTGCCGGGAGCCGTTTCCCGCGAAGAATTGCTGACTCATCTCAGGCGGGCAACCCTCGCTGTTGTGCCGTCCCTCTATGAAAATCAGCCCTTTGCAGTCTTGGAGGCGTTGGCACTGGCGACGCCATTGCTCGTTTCGGACATCTCGGCGCACACGGAAATGATCACCAATTCCGAAATGGGAGAAACATTTAAGGTGGGAAACGCAAAGGATTTCGCATGTAGGGTGATCTCTCTGCTCGAAAATTCGGAGAGACGAAATTCACTGAGCCGGGGGGCACTCGCACGGAGTCGGGCTTACGAAACAGAACCTATTGTGGACAGTTTGCTAAGTCGTTGGGGCGTTCATTGATGCCTTCGCCGCCGTTCACAATCGGTTATTTTGACGACGGAGAACACCGGGCGGGAACGGGGCGCTACCTCACTGAGATCATCGGGGCGTTGGATCGAACCCGCTTCACGCCCGTTTTCTTTGCGCCGGAGTATCGTCACTGGCACGAAGATTTGACGGTTTTAGAGGTGGAAACGGTTTACTTTGAGGGGTCTACTTCGGGGCAACCCTCACCTCAGTCCCTTATTGAAACCGAAAAAAATCAGGCGATAAGAAAGCCGTCACTCCCGCCCTCCGTTGCGTGGTGGCTCGGATTGTACCGAGAGACGAAAAGGTTGAGGACGCTGTTTCGGAAGCGAGATGTAGACCTTTTGCACACGAACAACACGGGAGCGGAACCCGCACCGATTGCGGCAAAGCGGGCAGGCGTTCCGCGTGTACTGGGAACCTTTCACGTCCTGCCCTCCTACGATCTGAAGGGTGAACGAAGCGGCGCAAATTTCCGGTGGCTTGAGCGAAAAAGTATGGCAGCACTGGACAGGGCTATCGGGTGTTGTGAGGCGGCGACCCGTGATTGGCAAAATCGAACGGGCTTTCAAGAGGGGCTTGCCGTGACGATTCACAACGGGATTGATCTGAATCGGGTACAGCGCACACAAACAAAATCAGAGGCAAAGGCGAAACTCGGCTATCAAAACGAGGAAATTTTGATCGGAGCCGTCGGGAATCTGCACCTCTATAAAGGGCATACTTACCTACTCGATGCGTTCGTGGAAGTCCAGAGGCAAGTGCCGGAGGCGAAACTTCTGATCGCGGGAACAGGTCCCGAGGAGGAAACTCTCAAAGCACAGGCGCAACGTCTCGGTATTGGAAACAAAATACAATGCTTAGGTTTTTGCCCGGAGGTACGCGGCGTGTTAGAAGCCCTCGATATTTTTGTACAGGCGTCGCTGGTGGAAGCCTTTCCGATAGCGATTTTGGAGGCAAGCGGCATAGGACTACCTGTTGTGGCGACTTCGGTAGGCGGTGTTCCCGAAGCGATTGTCGAAGGAAAGACAGGGTTGCTCGTTCCCCCTCAAGATACAAAATCGCTCTCAGACGCACTAACAATGTTGGCGCAGGATGCGCTTCTTCGGGATCAAATGGGAGAGGCAGGAAGGGCATTAGTCTGTAGCCGGTTCACTCGCGAAAAAATGGTTTCGGAGACAATGACGGTTTATGAGGAGATGCTGAGTCGGTGAAAATCGCAATTGCCTCCAGCGGTCTGGGACACATCAAGCGCGGCATCGAGACCTGGGCTTCCGATCTCGCCTCCGCCTTGCATCGCAGTGGTGAGAACGTCACGCTTTTCGCCGGAGACGGAACCCCGCAAGCAGACTGGCAAAAGATGCTCCCTTGTGCAAAACGTTTCGATCCGAAGACCCTGCAAACCGTCGCGAAACTGAGCAAAATCGGGGGGTGGCGATATGGCTTCGGTTCCGGCTACCAAATGGAGCAGACCACCTTCACCCTGAGGTTGTGGAAGCAAATTCGCAAGGATTACGACCTGCTTCACGTGCAAGACCCCTGGATTGCCTTTCTCATGGAGAGACTCAATCGTCGTGGGCTATCGCGACCAAAGGTCATTCTGGCGCATGGAACCGAGGAAGACGCAACCTTTCTGAAAAAGTTTTCAACGCTACAGCATCTCGCGCCTCCCTATGCGGAAGACTGGAAAGCGCAGTCTCCAACCGATCAGAACGTGTTCGCGATTGGAAATTTCGTTAACACCGAAATGTTCAGTCCCTCTGAGAGCAAAAGCGAGCAGGTAACATTACGGGCAACGTGGAACCTCCCTGTAGACCGACTGATAATCTTGTGTGTGGCGGCAATCAAGTCCGGGCATAAGCGAATAGATGCGCTCTTGCACGAGTTTGCGCTGTTTCTGGAGCGTTCGGGACAGGACGCGCAACTCGTGATTGCAGGAGCGAAAGAAGACGAAACCGATGCCATGATCGCCCTCGGAAAAAGTCTGTTGGGAGAGCGGGTGACGTTTTTGATCGGCGTTCCTCGCGAAAAGATTCCCGACCTGTACCGAGCCGCCGACATTTTTGCGCTGGCGTCTCTTCATGAAATGATGCCGATTGCCGTTCTCGAAGCGTTGGCGAGTGGGCTACCCGTCGCCTTGAATCGCACTCCGACTCTGTGCTGGATGACAGGAGCGGGGGGAGACCTGACCGACATCACTCAAAAAGGCGCACTCGCAAAGCAATTAAAAGAACTGAGCAATCCCGAAAAACGGCAGAAGTTTTCCTGTAGAGCACGAGCGCAGGCGGAAGCGAATTTCTCTGAGAGTGTGATCATGGGGCAGATACTCGCCATGTACCGACAGGTCTCAGAAAGAGAGAAGCGATGAGCGATCAGCCGACAATCAGCGTTGTGATCCCCGCCTACAACAGTGAAAAATTTGTCGCTGATGCGATCAAAAGCGTTCTCGCTCAAACCGTTCCGCCTCTGGAAATCATCGTGGTGGATGACGGCTCAACCGACGGCACTTCGGGGATCGTGAGCAGGTTTTCGTCTTCGGTTCGCCCCATTCGGCAGGGGAACGAAGGCCCTGCCTCTGCACGAAACCACGGAATTAGAGAAGCGAAAGGCGAGTGGATCGCTCTGCTCGATGCCGATGATACCTGGCTTCCGCAAAAACTGGAGCGGCAAATCCTCCACACAAACGACTCTAAGATCGGAGTGATTCATGCGTTCAGTGAAGGGTGGAAGCGTGAGGAAAGCGGCAGAGGAAACCCGGATTTTAAGACGCTCTGGCTTAAAAACAGTCTGATTACGTCCTCAGTGTTGATGCGAAAAAGTGCGTGTGAAGAGGTTGGTTATTTTGAGGAAGACCGCGCTTTGATCGCCGTCGAGGATTATAATCTCTGGCTACGGTTTGCTCATGCCGGGTGGGAAATCGTGACCTGTGCCGAGCCGCTGATGCGCTACACACCCGCTGCCGGAAACCTGAGCAGTCAGATCGAACGTTTTGCCGCCGCCGAACTCGCCAACGTCGAGGACATTGGTCAGCGGTTGAAACTCCCGCAAGATAGTCTTCACGCAAAACGAATTGCAATTTATGAGGAGTACGGGCGTGATTTGCTTTACGAGCGACACCTTACCGCCGCCCGCAAAATGCTCTCGATCCCATTGCGTGATCACCCCACACCCGCCCGCCTTAAGTGGTGGCTTGCCACGCTGATTCCTCGTTCTCTGCTCGACTGGCGACGCTCCCGCACTCAGCCCCAGAACTTGTAAACCTCTACCGTTTCGATCTTTGCATCGAATGCTGCCGCCGCCGAATAGCCCTCATTCAATGAAATTATCCTCATCTGCCAACGCTTCGCTTCGGTGAGATCGTCACGGGTTTCTGTAAGCGAAACTTTGTTATCGGACAATTTAATGTCAAAAGACTTCAAATCCAGTGAAAGTCCCATGCCACGCGCCTTGAGTACCGCTTCTTTGCCTGTCCACAGATCGAAAAACACCTCTTTTTGCTTTTTGAGTGGCTGTGAAATCAGAAATTCGTACTCGGAATCCGAAAAAATATCGCGTCCTAGTTCCGTCTGCACAAGTTCATTACGATGCACCTCTACGTCTACCCCAACCTGCCCCGTCTCTACAAAAGCCAGAAGCACATAGTCACCGGAATGGGAAATGTTGAAACGCAGGGGAGGCTCAGGCAGGGGGAAAAGTTGCGGTTTGCCGAAGGGATTGATGACGAATCGAAGGCTCTCAGGAGTTTGGGAGAGGTATCTTCCGATGAGCAGACGAAGCAGACCGTGTGCGAGAACAAAGCGTTCCCCATCCTCTTTTCGGTGAAAACGGGCGGATCTTTCGCGTTCCTCGGTGCTGAGTAGCGACTCCCATTCGGAAGGGCTATCACGTAATTCCGATACTTGCACTGTCCACAAGTGCAATGTCTCTGAGGACAGTAGGGGGTGGGGGGACAATTCCTTACCCTTTCAGCCTTTGATTGCGTCGTCCATGCTCGTGCGAATCCTGAGTGCAAGCGTGCGAACGTGCGGCTCTTCCATAATCTCATCATGGTCGGCAGGAATCATTTGCAAGTCCATGCCGCCCTCCGCAAATTCTGCCCAGCGTAAGCGGGGATCGCGCTGTGTGCGATGCTGTGCTTTGGTTGCCAGAAACATGGTGACTTTGCCCGGATAAGGAGAGGGCCTATAGGAATGGATCGCCGTAAGAATGGCGCGACGCACCTGTCGCAAGGCAGGAGGAAGTTCCGCCTCGTGATCGGTGAGCAGTCGCCTTCCGGTCAGGCGAAGGAAGAGTGCGTGGAGTTTGTTCAGGCTTGCTCTCCACAAATACCCCATTTTTTCTGCAAAGGAAAGTTCGATCAGATTACCAAGATGCTCATCAATCAGTTCGCGCCGCTCCCAGTTCGCAGGTGAAGCAGCTCCCTCCTCCGTGAAGCAATAAGTATCGAGAAGTGCCAGCAACGCGACCTTGCAACCCTGCTTCTGCAATTGGTTCGCCATTTCGTAAGCAACAATGCCCCCGGAGGAACCCCCGCCGATATAGTAAGGACCTTCGGGTTGAACGGAACACATTGCCTGAATATAGAGTGCCGCCATTTCAGGAACGGAGGTCGAAGGGGTGCGTGTGCCGTCCAATCCCATTGCTTGAAAACCATAAAACGGCTGATCGTTGCCTAAGTATTTGGAGAGAAGCCGATAATTCAGGACGTTCGCACCAACGGCATGAACGCTGAAAAACGGCGGTCGATCCCCTTTTCGCTGAATGGCGACAAGGCAATCCCACTCGGATTGCGGAAGTATATTCTCGGCAAGTGAGAGAGCAGGGGATTGAATCATTGGTTCAGAAACTGGAATTTCGGAAGAGTATGCGGCACTTTCCTCCACTTGTGGCAAAGCAGAAGAGGCAAGATCAGGCGAAATCAGGGTCGCCAGTCGCCTTACCGTGCTGTGTGTGAAGAGAACGGAAAGGGGCAGGTTTTTGCCAAAACTTTTCTCGATGCGCGAGAAAAGTTTCACGGCGAGAAGAGAATGACCGCCCAGATCGAAGAAGTTTGCCGTCACGCTGATGCTCGGTACGCCCAGTACCTCCGTCCAAATTGTAATCAGTCGGGTCTCGGTTTCGGTGGCGGGAAGAACGGTTTGACCGCTCTTTTTCTTGCTTTGTGACATTTCAGGAAGGGGCAACGCAAGGCGATCTACCTTACCGCTTTCCTTTAATGGAATGAAGTTCAGGCGCACAAAGTAAGACGGGATCATATAATCCGGCAGTGTCAGGCGAAGAAAATTTTTGAGCGTTTCGTCTGAAATCTCCTTGAGCGCGACGTAATAAGCCACCAATTTCTTATCATCAACGGTAGCCTCTTGCAAAATGACCGTAGCCTCTTCGACTTCGGGATAAGCCCTTAACGCCGCCTCAATTTCACCCAACTCAATGCGAAACCCGCGAAGTTTAATCTGCCCGTCAAGCCGTCCCAAAAATTGAAGCGTCCTGTCTTCACGCCATTTCACAAGGTCTCCTGTACGATAAAGACGCTCTCCGTTTCGCCCGATGACGAACTTTTCGGAGGTGAGCGCAGGAAGGTCAAGGTAGCCTATCGCAAGCCCATCACCGCCAAGAAACAATTCTCCGGGAACCCCAATCGGGAGTAGTTTTCCCCGATTGTCCAACACGTAAGCGCGAGTGTTCGAGATCGGAACACCGAGGGGAAGGGCGTCTGTCGGCGGATTATTTTTCGGAAAGCGGTAGCAAACGCTGAACGTTGTATTTTCCGTAGGCCCATACCCGTTGATCAAAGTGGTATAAGGGAGTGCCTGATTCGTCTTTGTAAACGCCCCTAAAGAGGGTGCTTCCCCGCCTGTGAGCAACACGCGAACGCCCTTTAATCGTGGCAATTCCGACTCGATCATCTGATAGAACAGGCTTGCCGTCAGCCAGAGAACCGTCACGCATCGGCTCCCGATAAACGCACCAAACTCGCTCAGGGTAGGGGAGTGCGGTGGGAAAATCGTGAGGGATGCCCCATTCAGCAATGCCCCCCAAATCTCGAAAGTAGAGGCATCGAAGGAGAGCGGAGCCAACTGCAAAAACGCATCCTCCCCGGTAATTTTAATATAATTCTGGTTTCGGACAAGGCGCACAACCGCACGATGAGGGACACAAACGCCCTTTGGAGTTCCCGTCGAACCCGACGTGTACATCACATAAGCGAGACCTTCCGGCGTGGCAAGTGCTTCAAGTGGCGTGTCACGTTCCTTGGAAATTGCGTCGGTTTTCGTGTCCACGCTCAGGGCGGGAATACCGAGGTCCGGCACTTTCTCACAAAGGCGTTTCTGCGTGAGAACAAGACGGCATTTCGTTTCGCGCAATTGCGTGGCTTTGCGCTCCATCGGATCACCCGGCGAAAGCGGAACATAAGCCGCTCCCGCCTTGAGGATTGAGAGCAGGGAGACGATCATTTCCGGTGAACGCTCCATCAAAATCGCAACGTGGTCTTCGGGTTTGACACCGTGCGTTTGGAGAAAACGTGCCATCTGATTGCTCTGACTATCGAGCTCGGCGTAACTCAGTCGCCCGCCCTCAAACTCCAGGGCGATAGCATCCGGGTTTTCGTTTGCGACTTTTGTGAAAAGTGCGGAAATGGAAAGTTGAGGATAATCTGTTTCCGTGAGGTTCCGGGTGAAGAGGAGGTCTTCGGTTTCGGCATCGGTGAGCAGGGACAAATCCCCGGCAAGAGTGTCCGGATTTTCGGTGATGCTTTCCAGCAAAGTGCGAAAAATGGCGAGGTATCGCTCGACGGTTGCGCCCCGGTACAGGTCGGAATTGTAGTGACAATCAATCCTGAGCGTGTCGCCCGTTTGCAGGAGGTTCACGAGTAAATCATAGCGGGACAGTGTGCGCGGCGTCTCCAAAAACTCGATTTCGTTTTCTGCAAAGGTGATATTGTCGCTCAATTTGTCAATGTTGAACACGATCCCGGAAAGCGGAAGACGGCTTCTATCTATCGGGCGATTCAAGGCACGTATGAGTGTCCCGAACATTAAATGCTGATGCTCATACCCCTCGACAATTCCCTTTTTGACTTCCGCCAGACATTCGGCAAAAGGGCGTTCCGGGTCAATCGAGACGCGCACAGACAACAAATTGGAAGCGTGAGCCATCAGCGACACGTCTTCGAGCAGGGATTGACCCGCCGCGACGATGTTGCAGGTCACGTCGGTTTCACCTGTCAGCCGATGCAAAAACGTATAAAACCCGGTGGCGAGCAGATGAAACAGCGTGGATTTTTGTTGCGCGGCGGTCTTTTTGAGTTTGCCGAGCAAGGCTGAATCAAGCGTGAGTTCCGCGTGTCCACAGGCATAAGTTTTAACTTCGGGGCGGGGAAAGTCGGTCGGCAGCTCAAGATAGGGGGCTTCGGTTCGGTGCTTTTGCGTCCAGTAGAGTTCCGCTTTCGCCTTCGGCAAGCCGTACTCATCCGATTTCAGCCAGTCCAGATACTCCGAAAGCGGCATGGGTGTATCGAGTTGCGGCTGAGTTCCGTTTACGAGTGACGAGTAGATTTCACCGAGTTCCGTGAAAAACAATCCACCGGAAGCATCATCCAGCAAAATGTGATGAAACACAAACGAAAAGACAAAACAGGCGTCTTCGATCCTGAAAAGCCGCGCCCG
>JACMPS010000004.1 GCA_014377395.1 Chthonomonadaceae bacterium | reverse complement strand
GTGCGTTGACCAATATTCTGGCGGTTTGTACGAAAGTGGAGTCGGCACAGGGGGCACTTGCCGACCTTTCTCCTCTTCTGGAACCGATCCATCAAAAGTATGAGGCATTGAGCCAGGAGGGTTTTCGCACGTTGGGAATTGCTTACCGACTTCTTCCGCCCCGTGCGGCTGGCTCAGTGGAAGAGGCGATTCCCGTGACTCAGGCGTGTGAAACGGAGATGGTCTTTCTGGGGTTTCTGGTTTTGGAGGCACCCTTGAAGTCCGGTATTGAGGAGGTGATTGCCCGACTCCAGAAAATGGGGGTCGCTCTTAAAATCATTACTGGAGATAATGCGCTTGTGGCGGCGAGTATCAGTCGGCAGGCGGGTCTTGTGGCTCCGGAACTTCTCACAGGGGGAGAGATAGAAAAAATGAGCCCTGCCGCTCTGACGCAGCGAGTGTCCCGTGTCAAT
Source organism: Chthonomonadaceae bacterium (assembly GCA_014377395.1). Classification (GTDB taxonomy): domain Bacteria; phylum Armatimonadota; class Chthonomonadetes; order Chthonomonadales; family Chthonomonadaceae; genus JACMPS01. The sequence continues at coordinate 3,921 of JACMPS010000004.1, read as the reverse complement.
GTTTTTGCAGAGGTCGAACCCAACCAGAAGGAGCGCATTATCAGGGCACTCCGAAAGGCGGGACACGTCGTAGGCTACATGGGCGACGGAATCAACGATGTTGCCGCCCTTCATGCGGCGGACGTCAGCCTTTCCGTTTCCGAAGCCGTAGATGTGGCAAAAGAGGCCGCGGATATTGTTCTACTTGAAAAAGACCTCGGTGTGCTTGAAAAAGGGGTTCAGGAAGGACGCACGACTTTTGCAAATACCCTGAAGTACGTCTCCATGGCGACGAGTGCCAACTTCGGCAATATGTTCAGCATGGCAGGTGCCTCCCTGTTTCTCACCTTTTTGCCTCTTTTGCCAACGCAGGTGCTTTTGACTAATCTGATCACCGACTTTCCTGAAATGACCATTGCCGGTGACAGCGTAGATGCCGAAATGGTGGACACTCCCCGCCGTTGGGATCTTAAATTCATCGTCCGGTACATGATTGTGTTCGGTCTGGTCAGTTCGGTTTGCGACTATTTAACTTTCGGCGTTCTGCTGTTTCTCTTACACGCAAATCCTGCCCAGTTCCGAACGGGTTGGTTTGTCGAAAGCGTGGTTTCTGCTTCCGTGATCGTACTGGTGATCCGAACGCGCCGTCCTTTTTTTCGGAGTAAGCCGAGCCCTGCACTTCTCTATACCACCTTGATCGCCGTTGTAACGGTACTTGTGTTGCCTTACCTCTCTTTAGGGCGTGTCTTCGGTCTTGTGCCCCTCACGCCCCTGTTTCTGGTCTCGCTCGGAGGCATTATGATTTTCTATATCGGGGCAACCGAGATTGCCAAAAGGTTTTTCTATCGGAACCTTCCTCAAGAGGTGAGCCGCTCTTGAAACATATACGTGTTGCGCTTTTCTTCACTCGGCACTTTTAGACGCACGTCCGTGCCGCCAAAAAGTCCGCACGAAGGTTACGCCGTATTCAGAGATGCGATCTGGGTGAGCCGCGAACGGAGGAGGAGCTCTTCGGCTTGCCGCATCCGGAAGAAGATGCGCGGACAGGGAATCCAGGAAATGGTCGTTTTCCAGTATCGCCTTGACCTGTTCCGAAACATAAATGCGTAGGTCAGAGGCGGAATCCCTTGATTTACTCATTAGTTCGGGGGCACACCTGTGACCGTCTCGTTGGTTGGGCGTCACTAACCCGAAATAATCTGGCTGGACGAAAGAGAAGAGGTGAATTGATGGAAATGATGCGAGCAAACGTCTTTCATGGCGTCAATGATATTCGCGTGGAAGAAGTTCTACGTCCCTCTGCGGGGGTAGGCGAGGCGGTCATTCGGATTACGCTGACAACGATCTGCGGAACCGACCTCCATATTCTGCGCGGCGAGTATCCCGTGAAGACGGGCTTGATTATTGGGCATGAACCCGTTGGCGTCATCACGGACTTAGGTCCTGGCGTTTCCGGTTACGTGGTCGGTGACCGGGTACTGGTCGGTGCAATCACACCCTGCGGTCAGTGCCGCGCCTGCCTCTCTGCCCACTGGGCGCAGTGTGGTCACGGGGACGACACGCAGGCGATGGGCGGCTGGCGGTTCGGGAACACCATCAACGGGGCGCAAGCGGAATATCTCCTTGTACCAAATGCTCAGGCGAATCTTGCGAAAATTCCCGATGGCGTAACGGATGAACAAGTCGTCTTGCTTGCTGACATCGCCTCGACGGGTTTTTCGGGTGCGGAGTCCGGGCGCGTTACGGTTGGCGACACTGTGGTCGTGTTTGCACAAGGACCGATTGGTCTTTGCGCGACAGCGGGCGCACGGTTGATGGGCGCGGCGTTGGTCATCGGGGTGGACGGCAACGAACACCGTAGGTCTGTCGCAAAAAAAATGGGAGCCGACATCGTCATCGACCCGAACGAGCAGGACGTAGTCGCTGAAGTGAAGCGGCTGACCGGAGGCGGGGTTGATGTCGCTATTGAAGCCCTGGGCTCGCCAGAGACGTTCAAGAGTGCTTTACGCTGCCTGCGCCCTGGCGGTACGCTGTCGAGTTTGGGTGTCTATTCAGGCAAACTCCAGATACCTGATGATGCGTTCGCAGCAGGGTTAGGCGATCATAAAATCGTCACTACACTTTGCCCTGGCGGCAAGGAGCGGATGCGCCGCCTGATTGAAACGGTGCGGGCGGGTCGCATAGACCTGACACCGCTACTCACCCATACCTTTACATTGGATGATATCGTGAGTGGATATGATTTGTTCGGCTCATGTCGTGACAATGTTCTCAAAATTGCTATTCGTCCGTAAGGTTTCATTCTGTCAGATTGCCCGCAATGATTGAATGTGGAGAACCAGTAATGCAGTCAATGGACGGGATTACAATGCAACACAATGCACCGCCGCCTTATCAACAGGCAGTGGACGAAGTACTCGCAGCACTCAGTGCAGACGCACTGTACGGACTGAGCAGGGGAGAGGTCGAGGCACGGCTCAAACGTAACGGACGCAATGAGTTGACGGCGAAAGAGCCGATCCCGGCATGGCGGAAGTTTCTCGCGCAGTTCAAGGACGCACTTGTGATTCTGTTGCTTGTCGCGACAGCACTGTCCGCCGCACTGTGGCTCATCGAGCGCGAAGTAGCATTGCCCTATGAAGCCATAGCGATTCTCGCCGTTGTACTACTCAACGCAGTGATGGGTTATGTACAGGAGGCACGCGCTGAATCGGCGGTGGCGGCGTTGCGTCAGATGGGGGCGGCACAGGCGAATGTAGTGCGCGATGGCGAGCGACAGAGCATCTCAGCGGCGAGTAGCATCGCGGAAGTGGTGATCGGAAGGTAATAAAAAATACTTTTCAAACCGTCCAGTTCGACAAGGCTTTTTGTCTTTCCAGCGCGAAGCAGTTAACGGCGCAACTCATAATCAATGACTTCGGGAACATAGAGATGATGTCCGGCGGCAAGACAAACTCCATTGCGTGATCGCAATTACCTCGGCAGTTTGCATGGGGTTGGACAATAGCCCAAGAGGTGCAGAATCGAGCAGGATATGACGGATCACGGGTAAACAAGCCTCTCACCCGTCGCTTCGCGGTTGGCATTTATATTGTGCTTAAACTCGGCAAGTTCTCCCTCTGCTTTGCGTATTTCTTCCGGATTGTTGGTTGCTTCTTCCTTGAGTCTACGCCGAAAATAGGCAATGGCGGTGGCATTTTTCGCATCAACTCCGGAGGTCGTTTCATCAGGGTCCGCTATTGCTTTCGGCTCCTCTACCTCCACAACTCGATACCGTTTGGTATCCGGCATTTTTCTGAATAACCCTGCGAGTTGTGAGGGTGTCCCCTCAAAAATTGGTTTTTGTGCCATTGTGTCACCTCTCTTTCTGTGCGTATTTTAGCATAAACGGCTCTGAGCGATAGCGGCTCTCTTACCGTACAGGCGTGCCACTGAGAGCCTCGTGAGGTTTTGATGCCACGTTGGTTCAGTAAGGCGGTTTCCCGCAAGGTCACTCCCGCGGCTCTTCCACTCATCGGGCGCGGAGAGCCATCTGGGTCGGTTGGCTTTCTGCCGATTCAGACCTCAACGTACCCCGAAATGATCCCTTCCCGTTGTCCGATAAACCGCTCAACCCCCTCGCGCTAGGCGTCCATCTCCAATCCTGCCGCGCCCTACTAAGTCGTTGTTCATCCCCGAATGATGATCTCAATCGCCTCTGGGGAGACGCCAAAAGTAAGTGCCAGCCCCTTCTTCGCTTCCATCATCGTAAGCGGTGAAGTGTCGGCGTCTGAAAGGACTGGCGGGGCAGGAGGAGTGGTTGGTTCTGGCATAGGCTCCCATTTTAAGGAAGAAAGGTTAATGCCAAGTTTCTCAATGGGTTCATACTTCACGGGGTTTCGGTCGCCCTTCCATGCGTCCGGGACGTTCACCCGTGCATATTCATGGAACCGGATCAGATAG
>JACMPS010000401.1 GCA_014377395.1 Chthonomonadaceae bacterium | reverse complement strand
GTGTTTCATCTGGCGGCAATTGCTTCGGTGATCGGCTCGATTGAAAACGCTGTTTTCACTAACGAAGTCAATGTTGGCGGGACGCTTACTCTTCTGGTCGCGGCGAAAGACGCCGGAGTGCGCCGGTTTGTCTTTTCATCTTCGGCTTCCGTTTATGGAGATGCGGAGGTAGTGCCGACAGACGAGACTCAGCCGCTCCGCCCTCAGTCCCCGTATGCGTCCGGCAAAGCGTGTGGAGAGTTTTACGGCAACAACTTTGCGGAGATTTTCGGGATCGAGTTTGTTACCCTCCGTTATTTCAACGTTTTTGGACCCTATCAAAATCTTAACTCCGGTTATGCCGCCGTAATCCCCCTTTTTGTGAAAGCCGCCTTGAATGGCACCACGCCCACGATTTTCGGAGACGGACTGCAAACACGTGATTTCGTTTTTGTGGAGGATGTTGCTCTCGCCAACGTTCGCGCCGCTTCCGCCTCTGATGTCTCCGGGAGAGCCTATAATGTCGCAGGAGGAAACTCGATCACCCTGCTCGATTTGTTGTCGGCACTGGAAAAAGCATCGGGAAATTCACTCACGCCTCATTTCGCTCCGGCTCGTTCCGGGGAGGTACGACACTCCCGCGCTGACGTTGGCAAGGCAAAAGAAGTGCTCTGCTTCTCTCCGTCCACCTCTCTGGAAGAGGGACTGCGGAAAACCTATGAGATCAGCAAACAGGAAGCCGGTCAAGACGAATTAAATCAATCCGTGAAAGCAGGATGAGACGCGCAGGGATGATCACGCTGATCTTCGGCACTCTTTTGCTCGGTGTCGGCTTGAGCGAGTTGATTCCGATCTGGCGTAGCGATCCCACTCTTTCTCACGCACCACTTCTTTGTGCGATTTCGCTTTACGCCCTCTTGCAAAGGCGGAAGGTTCTTCGTGACCTATCGCATTTCGCCCCCAAAGGGTTTCTGCTTCTCCTCTTCTCGGTCTTGCTGAATGTCCTGAGTCACTGGGCGGATGTCCCCTCCCTTTCCGCGCTCTCCCTGCTCGGAATGATCGGCGGGGTCTTCTGGACACTCGGCGGATCACAAACCCTGCGCCGTTCGATTGCACCGCTCGGCTTGCTTTTTTTCACCGTTCCCTGGCCTACGGCACTTACCGTTCGGCTTCAGTTCTGGCTTCAACTCACCTCCAGTGCTTACGCGGCTCTTATGGCGGGGACGCTCGGTCTTCCTGTTCATCGTGACGGCGTGACGCTTCATGTGATACCTCACGTCGGACAACCGCCAATCTACAGCATGATGGTCGCGCAAAAGTGTAGCGGGCTTTCCTCGCTGATGGCGTTGCTGGCACTAGGTTATCTCGTTGCGTGGATGACTCCGATCCGTTTTCAGGTGCGATTTCTGTTTTTGTTGGCGGTTTTGCCCCTGACTCTGGGAGCCAATGCCCTGCGCCTGACCTTGATTCTGGCGGCGGGTTCCGGCGGCAATTTGCGTCTCGCTCAATTTGTTCATGACAACGAGCAACCCGTACTCATGCTATTCTGCGGAGTGGGATTGATGGGGCTACGCGCTCTTCTGCTTCGCTTGCATCACAAATCCGAAACCTCCTCAACCGATGAAACTCCCCTCTCAACAAATCCCGACAATCTAAAAACAAAGCGTAAATCGGACAAACGAGGTTGCTTTGTGGCAGTGAACCTTTTGCTTTTAGCGGCTCTTGTCGGTGCGGGTTTTGCCCAACAGAGTGAGGCACGTACTCCCGCCTATCCCGACTTTTTCGCTCGTTTCGATCTTGATTATCGGGACTGGAAGGCACAAAATTTCAATCTTTCCCCGCCGGAACGCGAAATGCTACAACCCGATGCCGTCCTTGTTCGACGCTACACCTCGGAAAGAAACCCGAATGAGTGGGCGGAAATTAGTGTGATCGCAGGACACCGCAAAAAGACGGTGCATAATCCGGCATTCTGTATCGGAGGGGACGGCTGGGAAACCGTTTCGGAGGAAAGTACCGTTTACGTTCTGGACGGAAAAAGAGTGGAGGCAACTCGTGCAAAGATTATGAAAGACAGGAAAAGCCTTTACGCGACTTACTTCTTCACGAACGGAGGTTTCAGTTGTGCGAACATGGGGCGTTTCCAGGTCGCACAAATTGTGGGTCGGCTCGGTTCTCGTCCTTCTCTCGGAGCGTTGGTTCGCATCATTACGCCTGTAGGTGCATCGCCCGTCTCAGGAATCGCCCTGACCGATGACTTTTGCTATCGGGTGCTTCCCGCAGTTCTGACCCGCCTTGAAATGGCAAGACAAAACAAATCCGGCGGACTAAATTATCAACTCAGGTGATGCACCACCCGCCTGCCCTGAAACAAAAAGAAACTCAGAAAAAGATGAGGAGACTCCATGCAGAGACACAGAGAATATTGTGTGAGGGCATGGAAAGATGTTCAGTTGATTGCATCTGACGACAGCGACGATGCAAGCACAAAGTCTATCGCCCCAAACAACTGTGCCGTGCTATCGGTGGTGTACTTTCCTGTATCCTAAACAAAGACTTTCTCCGTCAGTTTGCCAATGCGCCACAGCAAACCGTCCGTCACAATGCCATAAACGGGTTTCGCGGTCTCACGGTTAATGATCTGCGCGGCAACGAGTTCGGCAAGGCACTGCCCCCACCCCTGCTCGAAATCGTTCTTTTTGGCTTCAACAATGAGAACGAGCGGCGTCCCCAACACTTTT
>JACMPS010000400.1 GCA_014377395.1 Chthonomonadaceae bacterium | reverse complement strand
TGTACCACAAGGAAGACGATTTCACCACAACAACAGATCTGCGCTTGCGGATACACCTCTTCTAAAACGCGAAAAGAGGGGCGAACAGTGGTAAGTCGTTCGTCCCTTTTCGTCTTTGTAAAGTAAAAAACAGAGTCCGCTACTTACTTTGTTTTTCGCCGAAATTCTTGAAGCCCTGTGCCTTTTCGCCCTTCAGCAGATGTTCGCTGTCAACGGTGTAGGAAACAAACGCGATGCACATTTCGTCCGTTGTGGACTCGCCCCATGTCACCTGCTTTGGCGGGCTGGAGGGGTTGCGCGGATTAGAGGTCGAGTTGTCGTAAAGGGCGGTCATCTTCACTTTCGTTCCGGCGGGAACCTTAATCGGCTCTTTGAAGGTGTAAGTCGTTTGCCAGTTGAAATCCCAATCGGGAACATGAACCAACGGGATTTCCTTCTCGTCGGGAGTGATTGCCCGAACCTTCATATCCCTGCCGAGCAGGTGCATATGCGGCGTTACATTCAGCAAAGTCACGTCACTTTTGATCGTACTTGTGCCGCCCGTCTTGAAGTCCGCTTTGCCCGGTGGGATCCATAATCCGCCAATTAAAGGAAGGATTCGTACCTGCTTGTCCACTGCGTCCTTGCAGAAGTAAACCCCGATTTTCGTCTTATCGGTCTCAGGCTTTCCGCTTGTGTGGTAGTGAACTTGAAGTACGATGTCCGCACCCTTCGGCAAAAAGATACCAACCCCTTTCGGGAGAAAAGGCGTTTCGTTGCCGGGAGCCCAACCGCCGAGCGCACCGGAAGGCGTGAACCCAACGCCGCCAAACGTGGAGTATCCCGGTTCCTTGTCCTGTGCGTCTAATTTACGTGCCCTTCCCTGTGTGTCGAGGTAGGCGATGACGTGGTGCACAATCGCCCGGTTGCCGGGACGCACTTCGATTGCCGAAACGTAACGGTCTTCGGTGTAGGAGGTAGGAACGACAAAGTTACGGTAGACATCGGCTCCGTCGGCTTTGAGGGCATAAGTTGTCGAAGGCTCGAAAACAACATCCGGGGTTCCCTTTGCCCAACCAACAGGAAACTTCGGCAAGGCGGGAGATTTGCTGAGAACACCGCTTTTTTCGCCTGTGTTCGCCCAGTTTTTCAGGATTTGTTTTTGCTCATCACTCAGGCGACGCTCACCACAAAAGGAGCCGTAATCAGGAGCCGCCTTCCAGGGAGGCATATAGCCCGTTTCAACAACCTGCGCGATTTGTTGAGATCGCTTTTTTGCGTCCGCGTAAGTTAGCAGTGAAAACGGAGCCACTTCGCCGGGGCGATGACAGGAGGCGCACTGCTCAAGCAAAATAGGTGCGACGTGACTTGCGTAAGTCGGCACGAGCGGCACTTTTAATTTAGAAATTGGTTTTAACGAGGCGACTTTCAGGGCGTCCTTCTCAGATTTCGGCTTTTCGATTTTGGGCTTATCAATGATGCGCCCGAAACTTGCGATGCCCACCGCACTCAGTGTCAATCCTGAAACAATCCACAACAACTTCATCTTTTGCTTTTCCTCCTCGCCTACACTCACCTACTGCCTCTTTATACGTCTTCACTACCCCTTGTTGACGCCCGAAATAGTGAATCGGTTTCACCTTAGAAACTCTTATCAAAGTCCGCAGGAATAATCATTTTGTCTGTCGAATTATTTCTCATTATGAGCGGGATCAAAAGCGAAACCTACGTCATCAGTATTGACATTGGAGGCACGAAATCGGCGGTCTCGCTGGTGAGCCTGAGCGGGCAGGTCTTGAGGCGCGAAAGCGAACCGACACGCCCCACGGAACGTACTCCTTTTGGGACGCTGGAAAGTCTTGTCACGCTCACAAAGGAAATTATCGTACAGTCAGGCATTGCAAAAGAAAGTCTTATCGGTGTAGGCGTTTCCGCCGGGGGCCCCCTTGATCGGGAAACCGGAACCCTGCTCAGACCGCCAAATTTGCCCGGTTGGGAGGCGGTTCCCGTCAAGTGCGTTTTCGAGGAACTGCTGAACTTGCCTGTGCGTGTCGAGAATGACGCCAATGCCACCGCTCTTGCCGAGTGGCACTACGGCGCAGGACGCGGAGCCAGAAACATCGTTTTCATGACGATAGGAACCGGGATCGGTGCCGGACTGATCCTCGACGGAAAACTTTACCATGGAACGAACGACCTTGCCGGGGAACTCGGTCATCAGACGATTTTGATGAACGGCCCTCCCTGCCTTTGTGGAAAAAGAGGCTGTCTTGAAGCCCTCGCGTCGGGGCCAGCGATTGCTCGGCTTGCCCGTGAAAGTATGATGTACGGGCGGCACAAGCGGGTGCTTGCCCTTGCAGGAGGAAATCCGAACCACATAACTGCCACTCATGTTGTAGATGCCGCAAAAAAAGGCGATCCCTTTGCGCTCGGTATCCTCGAAGAAGCGGGAACCTATCTCGGTGTCGGTCTCGCCAACACGATTATGATGCTGAACCCCGAAAAAATTATTCTCGGAACCCTCGTCGTGCACGCAGGGGATCTTCTCCTTACTCCCGCTCGTGCCGCCATCGCGGAGTATGCGTGGAAACGCGCCGCCGAACGATGCGAAATTATGCCCGCCGCACTTGGAGACCGGGCGCAAGACCTTGCAGGAGCAGCTCTATGGCTTTAGATGACCCCCAGGAAACTTACGATCAGATACAGGAAGTTCGCGAAGACGAGCGAGCCGAACGTAAACGCGAACAAAAATTAAAGAATGTCGTGGCTTTGACGATTGCGTTGCTGGCAACCTTCGCTGGACTCTGCAAGGTGAAAGCCGAGAATGTGGCACAAGCCATGCAAAAATCGGAAAGTGAGCGCGTGAACCAGTATATGTGGTATCAGGCGCGTAACGTGCGTGAAGAGGTCTTGAAGACTGCTGCCGCAGAAATGGAAGCGGGATCGGCGAATGTCAGCCCCACCGCGAAAAGTGCCTGGGACAAACAAACGAACGAATTTAAGCGGCTTGCGAAGGAACAAGGTGAGAAAAAGGAAAAGCAGAAGAGCGACGGAGACACGGCGGACAAGCACTACGAGTCATTGAATGTTCACGACGATCAATTCGATGCTGCCGATGCATTTTTCTCAATTGCGATCACGTTGCTGGCGCTCACCGCACTCACCGGAAGTTGGTCTCTCTATTTCGTGGCACTTGTGCCGACGAGTGCGGGTTTCCTCATGGGATTTGCCGGATTACTCAACCTTAACTGGAAACTCGATTTTCTTTCCAAACTGCTTGGAGCCTGATTATCCTGAGCGTTACGCCTTCTCTTTCCGTCTTTTTTTTCCTGCTAAAATTTAGGGTATCTTTTTTGCGGTGACAATCGTCAAAAGAAAAGCAAGCCATGAAATTACAGTCCGACGATCCCGCAACAATCTATAAGCCGGAGACGATGCACGATCCCTACGCGCATTGGGAGGCTCTGTTGCGCCGTTTCAGTCGCAAAGATCAGCGACGACTGGAGGGAACGCTCTGCCTTGCGGGGCGCGTCCATTACGGGCAAACTCGCCGCGCCGCCGACGGCGACAAAGCGGTTCCGTACATCGTTCACCCGATGCGCGTGGCACGAATTCTCACGGAAGAATGGGGGCAAACCGACTTACGACCTGTGCTTGCCGCTTTGCTTCATGATGTGGTGGAGGATTGTCCGCCGACCCTGCGCGAAGTGATCGAGTTTGAGATTGATCGTGTCGAAGGAAGAGAAATTCTGGACGCCGTAGGTGCTTTGACCAAGCCGCAACTCCCCGAACCCTGCCCTGCGGACGCCCGCGCCAACCGTGATGCCCGCTATTTCAAGATGCTGTTTCAAGCCCCGGACTGGGTGCGACTCGTCAAATGTGCGGATCGTGTGGACAATCTGCGAGATGCCCGAAACTGGGGAAACCGAATGTTCTGGACGCGCTACTCTTCGGAAACGCTCGGCTGGCACCTTTATCTTGCCCGCGAAACATCCCCGATTGCCGAAGTTGCGCTGTTTAAGGCACTTGTCGAAGGCGAACGTGAACTGCGGGGCCACACTCCGATCTGGCTTGACGGCAAAATTATGGACCCGGCGGCGGCGGCACTCGTTCCCTCCGAGATTGCGCGACGCTACGGCATGGTGGGTCTGGCTTTGCGAAACGAAACACTGTTTGTCGGCATCTCCGAAGACCCAGATGATCGAACACGTACCACCATTCGAGGACTGCTCGGAGCCGGGGAATCTTCTTCACGGCGTGTTGAATTTGTCCTTGTCTCACCCGACGCTATTGAAGACGCACTTGAGGGATTTTACACGAAGGCGTAGTTTTTTTGCGACTGGAGGGAGTCCGGGGAATGAATTCCCCGGCTACAAAAGCGCAAAGTCCACCTGCGTGGACTGGATACAATCTTTGCACTTCTGATACCGTCCTCCGTTTTGCGAAAATTCAAGTAATGAAAAAACAACCGGACATGAATTGGCTTGTAAGCGCGATCAAAAAGCGAGAAAAGCAACTCGTCACGAACCTCGTTGATCCTACGGATCGGTCTTTTCTTGACGACGGATACAGACGTCGAATTATTGAAAAAGGCGAACCCATGACCGGAGAAGTCAGGAAAGCCTTCGAGAGAGTGGAACGTGCCTTCGCTCATTATCCAAAACCGAGCCGAATTTCGCACTGTACCCTGTGTTACACGGAAGAGAAAATTGCGAATTTCCTCGCCATTCCCACGGATCAACTCAGAGGGAACGACTTTGATAGGATCCTATACGATCTGCTCACCTGTTGGGGAGACCGAGAGGAAGTCGCCTATTACGTCCCGACCTTGCTAAAATTCTTTGAGCGAGAAGAACTCGTTGATGAAGAAAGGCTTTATGAGCGATTGCTTCCGCATCTAAATTCCAGATTGGGTTTGTCTTTCTCCAGGTACGATGAGTGGTTAAGCGATGAAGAAAGAAAAAGTGTCTTCCTTTTTGTCGCGGCGGTCGCTGAAGAGAAACTGAGCAAAGCGAAAGAGTACGATTTCTCAGGGGATATTTCGGAAGTCATGGCATTTCTCTCTGCCTTCGACGCCCCGATTGCGCCTTTGCTGGAACGGTTAGCGAACAGTCCCGTCTCCTCAGTTCGAGCGCACTTCGCGTTTTTTATCGCGAAACACGTTGAGGCGCCTTCTACCCTCGTCAACCTTTATATGATGTCTTTCATTCGGATTCCCGAAAACGAAGAGACCTTGCGTGCCTACTTTTCCGGATGCTTTGTCGCCGATTACTTGCTCGCCAACACGGAAGCCGTAGATCAGATGGGCGAAGAGGCTCAAAGAGACCGTGATACCGCTTTCGATTGGGCGATGTTGCTTTGTGATCAGAAGGAAAGTGTCATAGTTGAGGATTAAGTATTGAGTTAAAAATTCCCCCTCTTTTCCCGCCTTTCAATCTGTGTTAATCCGCTTAATCTGTGGATGAATCTCCTCTGCTTTTTCTAATCCCTGACACCTATCTTCCTCTATCGAGTA
>JACMPS010000399.1 GCA_014377395.1 Chthonomonadaceae bacterium | reverse complement strand
TAAAATTTTTCGCATGGCTCGTCCTTTTCCTCGTCTCTCGCATTACTGTTTCATGCCCTGCCCTCTTCGGCAAGACCACGTCTCCTCTTTTTCCTGCTCCTTCGGTGAGGAGAGTGAAGAGCATACCGAATGTGAGGCATCTGAGTCAAATCGGGGAAAGTGTCATAGTTGAGTATTAAGTGTTGAGGTGGAGCTTTTCTTTTTGCCCCCACCCCCGCTGGAACCTCTTATTGGGGTAGATATTCTCTTGCGAGAGGGGTCTGTCGGGTTTGTCGGGGGGTGTTTCCCCACGTCTCATGTGGAGGCTCCTCCCAGGATTGGGGGATGAAATCTCCCCCAACGGCTTGTCTCCCCGCCACGAGGCACGCCAAAATACGAAACTGCCCCCGACGAAACGCCCGAACCGGCGACGCAGTTTCTTGCGCCTCCTGCGCCTTTTCACCGACCGAAAGCGTCAGTAACGTCGCTCTCGCCAGCGCAAGCCAGACCCGTTCCACCCGTGCGGGTTGCGTCATCCGGGTCTCCTGCCATTGCCAGCCCCCGCTTTTGAGGGGCGTCAAGATAGAATTCGCGCAGTCTTTGGCGCAGGGTGTCGAAGGGCTGGTCAAACACTTCGCTCCAAAAGGCGGCGAGTTGACTTGTGGCTCAGGAGCGAACCAGGATCATGCCATAACTCCACAGCAACAGAACGTGCACCTGCGCTTTGGAAAGATGGGAGAGAGGTTCCAAAGTGGTTTCTGTCCACAGGTATAATTGTTTCTGGTGCGACACGGTTGGCTCCCGATAAAGTAAAAGTAGGGGTACTTTCACAATACCAGAAAGCGGCGTGTCTCACCTAATTTTTGTAGCAAAAGCAAAACAACAACAAATACTTACCCCAATAAGAGGGTCGGGGGTAGGGGCTAAAGAAAGAAGAAAAGATGTCTATTGGAGATGAGGGCGTTTCCTCACACAAACTACAGGCGCACAAAATTAGCGAGACCCTGATCAGTGAAGCCGAAGTGCAAAAGCGGGTTGCGGAGATCGGCGCACAAATCAATACCGACTACCCGAACCCGGAGGAACCCCTACTTCTGGTAGGGGTGCTGAAAGGGGCATCGATTTTCCTTACTGACCTCGTGCGGCATATCACTCGCCCCGTTGAGTTTGATTTTGTTGCGCTTTCCTCCTACGGGGCGGCAACCGAGTCGAGCGGTGAGGTGCGTGTTCTCAAAGATTTGGATGCGGCGGTGAATGGAAAACACGTCATCATCGTAGAAGACATCATTGATACGGGATTAACTTTGCGATTTTCTTATCTGATCGAAAACTTGCTTGGACGGAGAGCAAAAAGCGTTAAAGTATGCGTTTTACTCGATAAACCCTCACGAAGACGAGTGGAAGTTCCGATAGAATATCGTGGATTTGAGATCGAAGATAAATTTGTTGTCGGTTACGGCATGGATTATGGTGAACTTTACCGGAACTTAAGGTATATTGGTGTCGTAGAGTTACTTGACTCCTGAATTTCTCCGCCTGACGACTTTCCCTGATTGACTTTTTAATTCTAACAATTTTGCGGTCTAACCGCCTCTCTAGCCGTCTACGCGGCAATTCAATCTGAACGACCTCAAGGCTTGCAACAACTCCCACCCGCCTTTTACGGCACAAGGTAGACAACACCTCAATGGAAGATAACACCTTCAATCTCTCCGAACTGGAGAACAGACCTCTTAGCGAACTCCAGGAACTCGCCCGCGATCTCAGTGGGGGCGGACCTCCCGTCACCACCACCCGCAAAGACGAGTTGGTCACCCGTATCCTGAATTTGCAATCTGATCGCAATGGTCCCATCATGGCAAAAGGCATTCTCGAAATTTTGCAGGACGGCTGGGGTTTTCTCCGTCGCTCGAACTTTTCGCCTAACGCCGAAGATATTTATGTGGCACAGGCTCAGATCAAACGCTTTGGACTTCGCACCGGCGATGAAGTCAGCGGTCATGTACGACCTCCCAAAGATTCGGAAAAGTATTTCGGGCTTTTGCGTGTCGAAGCCGTCAATGGAACCGACCCGGAAGTGACCCGAAACCGTGTCAATTTCGATGACCTGACCCCGATTTATCCGAACGAAAGATTAGTTCTTGAAACCACCCGCAACGAGATGACCGGGCGAATCATGGACATCATCTGTCCGATTGGAAAAGGACAGCGCGGCACGATTGTCGCGCAACCCAAAGCGGGTAAAACGACGGTGATGAAGACGATTGCAAACGCAATCGCTACCAATCACCCGGAATGTCACCTCATTGTTCTTCTGCTCGATGAGCGCCCGGAAGAAGTGACGGACATTCGCCGCTCCGTCCGAGGCGAAGTGATCTCCTCCACCTTCGATGAAACCCCTGAAAACCATATGCGTGTGGCGGAAATCGTGCTGGAGCAGGCAAAGCGTCTTGCGGAAAGTAAGCGCGATGTCGTGGTTCTCATGGACAGCCTGACCCGTTATACCCGTGCCTCAAACCTGACGGTAAATCCGTCCGGGCGCACCCTTGCGGGTGGTCTTGACCCGGCGGCACTTTATCGTCCAAAACGCTTTTTCGGAGCGGCACGTAACATCGAAGAGGGCGGCTCGCTAACGATCATGGCAACCACGCTCATTGACACGAACAGCCGTATGGACGACCTGATTTTCGAGGAGTTCAAGGGAACGGGCAACATGGAAGTGGAATTGGATCGTAGCCTTGCGGAGCGCCGCATTTTCCCTGCAATTTCGATGCGTTCTTCCACTCGTAAAGATGAACTTCTTTACGACGAGGATACCTTTAAGCAGATCGTCAAGTTGCGTCGCCTGTTGTATGGCTTGGAGCAGGTAGAGGCAATTGAACTGCTGAAAGACCGTCTGATGCACACAAAGTCGAACAAAGAGTTTTTGCTCATGGTGGAAAAAACAATCAAAAGCGACGGGGAGTAAACGGGTTATCCACCACCCACTACTACAGAGGGGTTAGGTAATAGGCAGCAGGGATTAAAAAACAAATGCGGGGAGACCTCACGCAAAGACACAAAGAGAAGTTTGGAGAATTGAAGTGAGGGTTGAGGGTATTTGTATTGGCTCCCCTCTCCCGGATTTTGGGGGAGCCCCCATTGGTCAAGGTCAGGGTGGGGGCTTTACCTCAATACTCAACCTTTAACACTTTCCTTGTGGATTATGCCGCTTTTTGGAGCGTTTCCTCTTCGATTTCGTGTGTTGTCGGAACCGTTAAAAGGCGGCGGGAAGCCACGTTCACAAAAGCCTTTGCAAGTGTTGGATCGAATTGCGTTCCCGAACACTTGACAATTTCCTCAATGGCTTTCTCCCATGAAGTTCCGCGACGGTAAGGGCGGTCAGTTGTCATTGCGCTGAACGCATCGGCAATCGCGAAAAGCCGTCCTAAAAGCGGTGTTTCTTCCTCAGGGGTAGCGTCAGGATAGCCTCTGCCGTCCCAACGTTCGTGATGAGAGCGGACCGCCTCTGCAATGCAAGCCATTTCGGGAATGGAACCCACGATCATCGCACCGAGTTGCGTGTGACGTTTGAGAATTTCGTATTCTTCCGTGGTGAGACGACCGGGCTTACATAGAATTTCGCTTGGCACACCGATTTTGCCGAGATCGTGCAACAGTCCTCCCATGCGAACAAGGGTCAGTGTCTCCTCCGGCATCTCCAATTCCTCGGCAATCCACAGCGCATATTCTGTTACGTCCTCCGAGTGTTGCCGTGTGTAGCTATCCTTGTTGTCTACCGCAGTCACCATCGAATCCAGAACACTGAAAGAACTGTCTTCCCGTAATTCGTGAGCCATGCGTTGTACGCTGGAAGTCGAGCGAATTCCGCTTTGTGAATGTTTGGCTTCGTACATATTCGTGTCCGCAAGGGTTAGGAGTTCATGGCGTGTCGTTCCGTCGTCAGGATAAGTCGCCATCCCCAGACTCAGCGTGACCGGAACAATTCGCTCCTCGCCGTCGCGGCGAAAACCGTGATGTGCGATCTCCTTTTGTAAGGCGGCGGCAAATTCCGTCACGACTTCCGTCCCTGCACCCGGAAGCACCAGCATAAACTCATCCCCGCCATAACGTGCCGCCGAACAGGTATCTCCGCAAAGACGCTCCAACGTCGAAGCGACAAAGCGTAATACCTCGTCCCCTACCATATGTCCATAAGTATCATTGAAGATCTTGAAGTTGTTGAGGTCCAACATACAAACCGTGAGAGGAATTCCTTCTGCTATTGCCTCTTCGAGATGGCGATCCAACACCTGATGAATGGCACGGTGATTGTAAAGCCCGGTTACGGGGTCCCGGTCGGCAGCCTCAACAGCAAGCGTGTAGCGAAAAGCGTTTTCCAGTGATACGCCGACTTCGATCCCGATGCTCTTCATCAGGTCTCGTTCCGTCGTTTCGATTGATCGGTTTCGGTAGACGATACCGATCATTCCCAGAGACTTCTGTTGCCACAGCAAAGGCACCGTGAGACATTGTCCGACAAGCGAGTCGAATTGATTGGCACCAACAGGACACTCGAAAGTCGCGATTGTAGCGAGAAGTGGACGGGAAGTGAGGGCGGAAAGGGCATCGGGCATCTCCTCCAGACCACAGTGAGTAAACGACTCCTGTGCAATGTCCGCCTCCTCAAAACACGAACTCAAGCGGATAAAGACCGCATCCGCTTCGAGTGCCGTCCGCGTATGATTGAGCGCAAGGGAAACCACTTCCGAGATTTGCAGGGTGCTGTTGACCGATTGTGTCAGTTCCAGCAGAGAAGAAAGTTGACGGGTGCGTTGCTCGACCTCGCCTTCAAGCCCCTCATTAAGTATTAGCAGTTGGCGGTTGAGTTGGTGATTTTGACTGAGGGAAGCATTGACTTTTTGCGTAAGAAGACGATTTTCCCAGAGGGTAAAGACCTGCCGCAACAGAAGCAAAGACAACATACCGAGCGCAAGAAAGAAAGTTCCCTGACTGATGATGTGATCATCCTGATGATCTGCTACGACGACGATCAGCAGAGAAGCCCCTACCGAAACATAAGGCGTCATCAGGCGCAGAGAACTGACCGTTGCGGCGGCTTGTTGCTCGACCTCATTATTCTCACCCGTCTGTTCCTGTGAGGTGGGGTGCCATAAGCGCAAACGGGCGGCAAATCCGACGAGTAATGCGCCGGCGGGCCAACCGAAATCAGTCCAGGAACCGGGTTGAAAACCTGTCTGGAAGCGAGCATATCCGTAAACGATATCCGAGAAGGACCAGAGAATCACTCCACAGGCGAGTAGGAAATAAGAACGTTGCGATTTTCTGTCTGCATAAAGGCTGTTGAGCATCGCAAGAGCGCAGAAAATCGCAACGATGTCAAGCATAGGATAAGCAATACTGACCAGTTTTGCCGCCGATGAAATGCCAGAACGATGCCATAACTTCTGCACCACGAAAAACCAACTCAGGGCACCGATGCTACTCGTAGCAATGGCACTGTCCAGAAGAAGACGCACACGAGTGGCGGTGGGAATACGCGCAAAGAGCAAGTATAACCCCCCGATAAGAAACGGAAAGACCGCCAGCCACCCCGCATCCGCCCAACTCGGAAACGGAACATGCACTCCGTATTTTGCACTGTAGATTCCCCACGTCGCATTTGCCAGCAGATAGCAGACACAACTTGAGCCGATCAGGTTCCACCCGATACGATGATTCCTGAATGCGTGTTTTCCTCGGCGGGCATAAGCGAAACATCCGAAAGCGGCAAACAACGGCGGATACTGCATCATGTCGTTGTAGACGGTATCGAAAGTTTCTTTACTACCGGGGTGAATCAGAACCCATGCCATGAAAAAAAGTATGAAACAAATCGAAAAGCGAGTGTGAAACCGTTCGTAGCGGTTTGGGTTCTGAGAGCGCATGATTCCTCTTAGATCAATTCATACGGAAGGCAGTTTTCCTGCTCTTTCAATCCATACGCATGAATTAGAGGGAGACCGGTAAGACCCCTCCAGCGATGTACAATGGATTATTGGATTGAAAAAGGAAATTCTACAGGGTGAGAGGCAACACAGGACAATGCTTTCTCCTCGATTTGAGTTTATGTGAAGATTGACAGATTAACAGGATTGACAGAACGGAGCCATTACTGTTAGAATGGATTCAATTCCCCTGTTGGTTCGTTTCCAGAGCGGTTTCTCGATGTCGAGCAAAGCCGCATCCTCTTTCTTATTGACCTCATCGTTTGTAGGGCGCCCCGAATACGCCAAAAATTCCCCTGTTGGATCTCCATGGTGATCTCTGTCTACTCAACCTGAGCGCAACATTTATGTTCGCTTACTTCTTCTCATGCTGTATTCAGAAAGGCTGTATTTCTCTTCATGTCCAATCAACCAACGATTGCTCCTACCGCACCCACCTCTTCGCTCGGCACAGGATTGAACAAAAGTGCCGCACACTTCGCCCGACCTTCGGGGAGTGATTTGCTCGCCCGAACGGAACCTTTTCTACGCTGGCGGGCGTCTCGGCTCGAAGCCGATGTCTGGCCCTATTCCCGAACGATCTTGAGCGCACCCGGTGCACGTTGCGCGGTTGCAAACGAAAGAGGTGCCTGTCGGGAGGGCATCAATTTTGCCAACACGGACTATCTGTCCCTGTCCACTCACCCCTCGGTGCGCGAAGCGGCTGTGAACGCGATCGATACTTACGGAACGCATAGTCCCAGTTCTCCGATGCTACAGGGCAACACGGGGCTATCCGTCGAACTTGAAGCGGCACTGAGCGAGTGGCTCCTCACAGAGCATATCGTCCTGTTCCCTACCGGGTGGGCGGCGGGATTCGGACTGATCACGGCACTCGTGAGACCCGATGACCACATTGTGATGGACAATCTGGCGCACGCCTGTTTGCAACAGGGAGCGCAAGCCGCCACCACCAACATTCGGCGACACGCGCACCTCGATCTGGACGAAGTGGTGAGAAATCTACAGGAAATTAGAGCCACCGATACAAAAAACGCCATTCTGGTGATCTCCGAGGGGCTGTTCTCCATGGACTCCGATTATCCCGATCTGAAAAGGCTTCAGGGCATCTGCCGTGAGTTTGAGGCGACCCTGATGGTGGATGTGGCGCATGATCTTGGCGCAATGGGTCCGGATGGAACGGGAATTATCGGGATGCAGGGAATGTTGGGCGAGATTGATCTGGTGATGGGAGCGTTCTCCAAGTCATTCGGAACAAACGGAGGCTTTGTCGCCACACATTCGCGAGCGGTCAAGCATTATGTGAAAACCTACGGCGGAAGTCATCTGTTCTCCACAGCGATCTCTCCGGTTCAGACGGCGGCGGCACGCGAGTCAATCCGTATTATCCGTTCTTCGGAGGGACAGGACTTGCGAGACCGATTGATGGGCAATATCCTGACAATGCGCGACGAATTTCACTCTCTGGGCGTGACAACTCTTGGTGATCCCACCCCGATTGTCCCGGTTCCTATCGGAAGTGAAAAGATTGCGCGTGTTGCAAGTTCGTTGCTGTTTGAGGCAGGTGTCTTCGCTAATCTGGTGGAGTTTCCGGCGGTGGCGGTGGGGGCGGCTCGATTCCGTATGCAGGTGATGGCAGGACATACAACGGAACAACTGAAAACAGGAGCGAAAGCAGCGACCCTCGCGATTGAACAGGCGCAGGAGATGCTGATCTCCGGCGGCGTGGCGGTGGTGAAAGCCTCCGCAAAAGGAATGCGCTTCCCGCTCACCTGCACAGGCAAGTAGGAAAAGGAAAATACAAAAAGGGGAAGCGCAAATTTTTGCGCTTCCCCTTTTCTATCCTTTGACTGCGGAAGCCACTTCACTCATAAGGACGAGTGAAGTGGCTTTTGTTGAGAATTTTGAGCATCTTGTCATCCCCTCTTGCTCTATCGAGCGGGCTTTCTCCGCGATCATTTTTTGTCGTGGGGTTTGAGCCTGCGTCTACCAGAAGGGAGGCGACTTCATAGCACTTATTGGGAGAGGCAAAAGAGAGAGGCGTGTCTCCCCCCTCAGAGCGATGATTCGGATTCCCGCCTCGTTCCAGTAAGTTGCGTGTTTGCTCGACCTGACAGCCGGAAGCGGCATCAATGAGAGGTTCGTTTACAAACCATGAATGATAACAGCCTCCGCCAATGAAAAGCACAGGGATTGCCAGAAATGCGCAAATTAAGGGTGTGTAGTTTTTAGGCATTACGCTAACTTTCTGCGAGATTGGGAAATTCGCTGTCACTTCAGGGGTACAGCGTCAAGGTATGAGCAAAAGAATCGGTTTCTCGGAGGCTCCGAGAGTGATCTTGCCGTTGACGACTAGTACTTGTGAGGCTTTCCCCTCTGACTCCGTGTTGGAAAAGTCAATGCGCGTCGCGGTCTTGCCGGAAAGCGAAAGGGAAACGCCGGAAACTCGCTTGTCCTCGCTCGTGGTACACCAAACCACATAAGCGGTTTTGCCCTTACCCCCAATACTCTTGAATTGATAAATCAGAACTTCCGGCTTTCCCGACGCGACCTCTCCTACAAACCTCATTCCCGTCAATCGCTTTTTCAGCGTAGCGAGATAGTGATAAGAAGGTTTTGGTTTCCACTGCCCTTTTTCCGTCACCAGTCCACACGTTGCAAAGACGCCGCCGTCATCGGATTTGGTGTCACGGAACATAAACATCGCGGCTCGATCCACCCCGGAAGCGGCGAGTGCGAAATAACTGCGAAGAAGCCAGATCGCCTGAACTTCTTCGGCACTGTAGCGACCGATGGCGGGGACATGGAGAGGGGAGCGAGGATCGGTGTCGTAGCCGAACTCCGTCACCCAGAGTTCACATTTGGGGACAAAAGTGTTACGCCATGCGACTACCTCCGTGAATTTCTCGCGCAGATGATCGGCTTCGGGACTGATGCCTGTTTTCTTAAAGCCTTGCTCGTCGGTTCCGTCACTTGAATAATGATGAAAATTGATCACGTCGGCGGGGAAATCACCGTCTCGGTGCGTGTCCGCCCAGAACTTCATCGCCTTTAGATAATCGAGATGAATACCCGCCAGTCCGCCCATGACAAGGCGCATTTTAGGATCGGCGTTGTGGACTCCAACGGTTTTGCCCATGCGTCCCCGGTCTCCGTCATAATCTGCGCTACACATCGCCGCGAGTTCATAGGGGGTGAAACGTCCTTCGCGCCCCCGCCACGTTTTATCGGGTTCGTTCCAGTTTTCAACATAATTTAGAGAGTTCAGTCCAGTACGGCGGGGCTGACCGGGTGCGAGTTTGAGCAATGAGTCGAGGACGGATTTGCTTCCGTAGCGGGCGGCGTACTGAAAGAGATGTGAAGCGTGAATTTTGTAGGAGGCGGGGTCTTCAGCGTCGGCTCCGGGAGAAATGGGTTTGGCTTCACCGTTCGGATCAGAAAAATAAGCAGGCGACGATTGCTGTATCGCAGGAGAAACGGTCACTTTCAGGGCTTTGAGACGGGCGTAATAATCATCGAAAAACCAGGCGTTGCCTCCTGCCGCGCCACTCGGCTGAAAGCGCACGAGTTTGTCTTTGTTTTCGGTGTCCCATGACCAATTGTGATACTCGCGCACAAAGCCGACGGGCAGGGCGAGTACGTCGAGGGGATCGTCAATAAAGGCGTTCGTGCCAATAAACTGATCCATTGTGGCTTGAGTCGAGGTGCGTTTGGGGCGTGTAGGCGGAAGAACAACAGGGGACGCGCCCTCCCCATAGAGGACGAGTTCGGGGAGGGAGACGGGGCGGTTGAGCGTGACTCGAAGGTAGCGCGTGGAGAGATCAAGCGGATATTCGCTCCATTTTTGGTAGCCCCCAAGTTTGAGTTCCCGTGTTTTCCAGAGAAGAGGTGTTCCTGTACTGAGTGTGATCGCGTTTTCGCCGCTTTCATTGTAGAGGAAAATACGGGTGAGAGGACGGGTAACACCGAGATCAATGACGACGTGGACGGGGTACTGCGTGGGCGACCAACCGGGGGAAAAGGGGCGGGTTGGGGACGTTCCCTTATCGGTGGCGGGGTCTCCAATGACGTTTT
>JACMPS010000398.1 GCA_014377395.1 Chthonomonadaceae bacterium | reverse complement strand
TCTCGAAGAATTTCTCGGCACGGCACCCGATCTGATTTCGCGAATCGGGTCTGCCGTCGCGCAGGGAGACGCTCAGGCACTGAAAGCGGAAGCCCACGCGCTCAAGGGTTCTTGCCGCACGATTGGTGCGGTGGAACTGGCAACGCTTCTTGCGGAGTTGGAACTGGCAGGGAAATCCGGTGACATTGCCCCTACTCAGGAATTGTCCACTCGTCTGACCAACGAGTTCACCCGCCTTCGTTTTAATCTGGAATCCTACCTGCACGACAAGGCGGCTTGAGATTATGTTAAAAGCGCATTGATCCGATTTCTCCCCCTGATGCAAGGGGGAGGGAGCTCATACGAAATGAAGATACAGAAGATGGAAACGAAACTCATAAGGGCGTAATCACGCATGAAGATATTAATTGTTGAGGACGAAAAAGTCTCTGCACTTGTTTTGCGGAGAACCTTACAGAAGTTGGGGCATGAAGTCACACTGGCGGAAAACGGAGCCTGTGCGTGGCAACGCCTGCTGACGGAAGAATACCGCCTTGTCATTTCCGACTGGATGATGCCGGAGGTGGATGGCTTGGAACTCTGCCGCCGGATGCGCCAGAACCAGAGCGAAGGCTACACTTATTTTATCCTGTTGACCGCAAAGGACAATCGTGAAGATCGTCTTATCGGAATGGCGGCGGGAGCCGACGATTTTCTGATTAAGCCGATGGACGAGCAAGAACTGGTTGCTCGTCTTCAAGTCGCTCAGCGTATCCTCACTATGCAGGAGGAACTGCACGAACGCTCGCTTCAACTCGCGAACACCTTGCAGGAGATGGAGTCGGCACATCGCCTTGTCCGCAAGATGAATCAGGCACTTGAATCGGAGCATCAAGCCCTCACCAACGCCAACCGCAAACTTCAAACACTCGCTTCGGCGGACAGCATGACCGGGCTGGCAAATCACCGCACCTTTCAGGAGCAACTGCGGAATGAGGTTGCTCGCGCCGTGCGTCACGATGTGCCGCTCACGGTTTTGATGCTGGACGTGGATCATTTTAAGAAGTACAATGACAGTCACGGACACCCGGCAGGCGATGAAGTCCTGAAAAGTGTGGCGAGGTTGCTCAAGGAAACCCTGCGAACGGAAGATTTCACGGCGCGTTATGGCGGCGAAGAATTTGCGGCGATCTTACCGCTGACGGTGCTGGAGTCGGCGCAAACCTTTGCGGAGCGGTTTCGGTCGGCAGTCGCTTCCTACGATTTTCCCAATCAGCAGGTGACGGTCAGTATCGGGCTTGCGGAGTATCTTTCAGGAGAGGACACCCCTGAATCCCTGATTACCAAAGCCGATCACGCCCTGTACGCGGCAAAACATTCCGGGCGGAACCGGGTGTTTCTGGCAACGGATTTGCCTTTCGTCAAGGATGAGCCGCAAACGTCTCTCTCTGTTTTGACCGAGGGGAAGGGTTTCGCGTCAGGTCGAATATCGAACAGGTGGGGCAATCTGGAGGGACTACTTCAAGAGCCGGTCGAGCATATTCTGGCAGGTGTCTTCTCAATTCTGGAGACAAGACAGGCGGAAAGTCAGGGACATTCACAACGAGTGGTGCAGATTGCTTTGCGGTTGGGGCAGGAGGTCGCACAGCATGAGGTGGCGCAAATAGACCCCGGCGTGATGCGGGAAATCGCTCTCGGTTCGCTTTTGCACGACATCGGTAAAACAACGGTCTCCCCCGAAATTCTGCATAAAACCTCACCGCTTACTCTCGATGAGCAGGAGCAATTACGCAATTATCCGTTGATGGGAATCGAACTCTTAGAGAATTTTCCGATGCTTGCACCCGGTCTGGCGATTATTCGGCATCAGCATGAACGGTGGGACGGTGGGGGCTACCCGGACGGTCTTGCAGGGGAAGCCATTCCGTTGGCGGCGCGTATTTTCTCCATTGCCAACGCCTTCGATACGATGTGCCATGAGCGCCCCTATCAATCGGCACAATCCTACGAAGAGGCGCAGGACGAAATCATCCGCTATTCAGGGAGTCAGTTCGACCCGAATATCGTTCGGGCGTTTCTCGGTGTCCCGCTTTCCGAATGGGATGCGCTTTTGCACGGCAAAACACCGCAAACGCTTGACGACTACCTTCCGAAAGCGGCTTAACACGAAGTTCTGCCCCCTCCCCCAAAATCCGGGGGAGGAGAGTCAAAAGCGATTACGCTCTAGTTATGTCCGCAGGACTATCGGCGTAGCCGCAAGCGGCGAATTTATTCCGCCGACTTTCGCGTTTCGCTTTGCCAATATGGTTGCTCGAAATGTTCCGCCACAATTGCGTCTTTTCTTTCTTGCTTAGTACGCTCCAAAAACGGAACTACTTCTTCCGGGTCTGAAAAGCAGTCGTGAGAACCGCCATCAGCAGAACCCCGCCGACTACCGAGCCTTCCCATAATTGAGGCGAGGACAGTTTAAGGTTAATCGCACTTAAAATCACCCGTAGAAGGCAGGCTCCGAGAATTGTTCCGCCAACACTTCCCTGTCCGCCCGCCAGATTTGCGCCACCGATTACCGCCGCCGCCACTGCGTTCAATTCGTAGCCGCGTCCACTGAGGGGATCACCCTGCCCCCCGTATCCGGCATAAAGAACTCCCGCCACGCCACCGAGAAGCGCACTTG
This sequence comes from Chthonomonadaceae bacterium, assembly GCA_014377395.1. GTDB lineage: Bacteria > Armatimonadota > Chthonomonadetes > Chthonomonadales > Chthonomonadaceae > JACMPS01. Next base: position 4,077 of record JACMPS010000398.1, on the reverse strand, counting down.
TGCCGTAAGCGAAACACTTCACCCGATTGACGTTTACCCCGGAAAGCTGTGTTGCGGTCTCGTTCGACCCAACGCTATAGGTGTAGCGCCCCACCCGTGAACGACTGAGCATCATATGAACGACAATGCCCACAAAGGCAAGAATGACGACGGGAACCGGAATCGGAAAACCGAGATTGATTTTGCCGTTTGCCAGCGTGTCGAAAAGCCCAAACTGCGTAATCGAGATCGGCAGTTGATGATTGAGCAAAAGCGATTGACTTTGCAAAATCGTCAGGGCTGCCAATGTCACCACAAAGGGAGGCAGGCGTAGACGATGAATCAAACTTGCATGAAGCAATCCAATCAAAGCCGAAACGCCCAATGTCGCGATCAGTGCAATCGCTACTGCCATCGAACTGTACATTCGCGCATCGAGTGAGGTGGCGAGTAAAGCCAGTACCATACCGCTAAAGGCAATGAGGGAGCCGAGCGAAAGATCAATTCCGCCCGTGATGATCACAACCGTTTCCCCAATTGCAAAGATAGAAAGAAGCGCAATCTGAAGCATCATGTTCTGGAGGTTCGCAGAACTATAGAACTTCGAGCGAACCGGGTCTATCGCCAGCAAAATGCCAAGCACGACCAGAACAATGACCACACTACTCTCACGCGAGGCGAAAAAACGGTTGAGCAGGGAGGGGGTCGCCCCCTGCCCGGAAGTATTCATGCTGAGCGCGGGGGTTTCAGGTAGACTCAAGCCCTTTATCCTTTAAGTCCTTTAGAAAAGCGGCGGAGTTGGCGGGTGTGACAATCGTTACCCCGGTATCCACGATATTTCCTTTGACTTTCGCGTTAATCTTATCCAGTTCGGGCTTGATTTTGTCGAGGGCTTTCGTGATGTCTTTCGTCTCTTTGTAGGCATTGAGCAAGAGCATCGAAAGCCGACCAAATTCATAAGGCTTCTGGACAATCGTCACGTCCACATTGCCTTCGGCAAGGTTTTTCAGAGTAGCGGGTTCACCGTCAAAGCAGACGATTTTCACCTTTTGTCTCATGCCCGGTTGTGCCTTGATCGCGTTGACGATAGCGGGACCGTTGTAGGAGTAAAGACCAAGAAAGCCATTGATTTTGTCGCCGTATTTGGTGATGGCGTCGGAAACGTTATTTTTTGCGGCTCCGGGATTTTTGTTGTCCTCAAAGGGGGTTTGCAAAAATTCGATTTTGCCTTTAGTGGCATCCACAAAGCCCTGATAGCGATCACGAGCGTTTTGCGCTCCCATATTCCCTACGAACGCAACAAACTTGCCGCCGTTCGGGAATAGTTTTAAGGTTTCCTCGCCCGCCATTTTGCCCGCTTCGTAGTTGTTCGTCCCGATGTAGGCAAGTCGCTTGCTTTTCGGGGCATCCGAGTCAAAGGTAATGACCGGAACTCCCCCGGCAATCGTGTCATCAATGGTGCGCGTCAAAGCCTCGGCTTCGATAGGGGAAACGGCAATACCGTCCACTTTGGAGGCAACCGCTTCTTTCAGCAGATTGACCTGCGTGTTGTGGTCGGCAGGAGAGGGACCTGTCCAGGAACCCTGCACCTTGAGGTCGGCTTTTGCAACGTCCAATCCTTTGCCTAACGAATCCCAGAAAGGCGAAATTCCATTGGTGATGATTTTGTAATTTCCGGAGCCTGCCACCGGAGGCCCTGCTTCCGCTCTTTTGCCCGGATCGTAGTTGGTCGGATGTTGAGAAGCGTCCTCGGTCTTTTTCGGGTCGCACCCGGTGAGTAACATGGAAGCCAGCAAAAGAGCCAGCCCGCCGCGCTGGAAAAGCGTTTTCGTCATTGAGAGATACTCCAAAGCCAGTAATTTTCGTTTCGTTCGCAGGGTATTTCTGCAAAAGCCAATCAATTTCCTTCCGTTTATCAAAAACATTTTTGGTGAGAATGGAGATTGCCTTGTCTTCTCTCTCCTCACGGGAAAAAAAGATAACATGACCCACCCAAGACCGTCTATTCCTCTGGTATTATCGTAAGTAAATCGGAGGGCAAACACTGAAAAAGGGCTTTGTACCGTTTTCTCACTCCTCCCTGCTTCCCTTAAGGAGATCGTTTTGATTTTTTCCAACTGTCGCGGACTCATCACCCTCATTGGGCTTTCCGCAGTAATGACCGTCACGCTCGCCACCACCCCGGTTGAAGCACAGCGCCGCCGTCCGCGAGACCCGCAGACGCCCAGTCCCACACCGCCCGGTCCGCAAACTCCGCCGCCGACACCAGGCACACCGCCTACCGTTCCCGGTGCGCCCGGTACTCCACCCGCAGGTGCGAAAAAACCCGGCGACCTTAAAGATTATAAAACCGTGATTACTCCCGAAGCGAAAAGCGACAAGGGTGTGTTCATCGTTCACAAAATCGAAGATAAATACTACTTTGAGATTCCGGCGGACACGCTCGGCAAGGCAATGGTATGGACCACCGAAATTGCACAACTGCCCGCCGGTTTCGGCTATCCCGGAACCGCTGTCGGAGATAAAGTCGTTCGATTTTCCCGACGCGGCAACAAAATTTATCTGCGTTCGATCAGTTACGATTTGCGTGCGGGTGACGGCGACGACGCCCTTAAATACGGCATCGAGTCCGCGAGTGTCGAACCGATTATCGCTGTGTTCGACGTGGAAACCGAAGGCGAGAAAAAAGCGGCGGTCATTGATGTGACCCGCTACTTTACCTCCGATCCTGCTGAGTTTTCCGTCAAAGGTGCGATTGGCGGCGTAGGCGTTGACCCTACTCGCTCCTACATTGAGCGAATGAAGTCGTTTCCGAACAACATCGAAGTCGTCTCAAACTTGACGATGCCTTTGGGACCACCTTCTTTCAATCCGTTCAGCCGCGCTCCTCAGCGTCCTGCGGGAGTGAGTTCCGCCACCGTTTCGGTTCATTACAGCCTTGCGCTATTGCCTGAAAAGCCGATGATGGGACGCCTGTTCGACTCGCGTGTGGGCTACTTCACCGAAGGGTTTCAGGATTTCGGTTCGGCTGAAAATCGCGTTGTGAATCGTGAGTACATCACACGCTACCGTCTTGAGAAAAAAGACCCGACCGCCGAAGTTTCCGAACCCGTCAAGCCAATCGTTTATTACATTGCCCGCGAGGTTCCGACAAAGTGGCGTAAATGGATTAAGGCGGGAATCGAGCAGTGGCAACCTGCTTTCGAGAAGGCAGGCTTTAAGAACGCCATTATTGCAAAAGAAGCTCCAAGCGTTAAGGACGATCCGAACTGGGATCCCGAAGACGCCCGCTATAGCGTGGTACGCTGGGCTCCGCAAGCCGTCGAAAATGCAATGGGTCCGCACCTTGCCGACCCGCGCTCCGGCGAAATTCTTTCCGCGCACATCATTGTCTGGCACGATGTTCTCAAACTCGCCGAGCAGTGGTACTTTGTGCAGTGTGCAAACCTTGATCCGCGTGCAAAAACGTTGCCGCTTCCCGAAGATTTGCTCGGTGAGTTGTTGCAGTACATCGTGGCACATGAAGTGGGGCATACGATTGGTTTGCGACACAATCATAAGGCGAGTTCATCTTTTACCACTGCCCAACTACGCGACAAGGCGTTTACGGAGCAGTGGGGCGATGAAGCCTCGATTATGGACTATGGCCGCTTTAATTATGTGGCGCAACCGGGAGACGGAGCGCGGCTTGTTCCGAAACTGGGTCCCTACGACTTTTTCGCGATTGAGTGGGGTTACAAGGGTTTGCCTGCCTACAAAACCAGTCTTGCAGAAAAGCCGGAACTGGACAAACTCGCTTCTCAGCAAGTGACGAACGCGATGCTTCGCTTTGGCGGCGAAGACTCAAACGCGCAGGTTGATCCGACGGTACAAACGGAGGACCTGGGTTCCGATCCGATTGAAGCAACGACGCTCGGCTTGAAAAATATCAATGCGATTGCACAGATGCTGATTCCCGCTACCACGAAATACGGCGAGAATTACGAAAATCTCGCTGACATCTACAATCAACTCCTGGGGCAACGTATCCGCGAATTACTCCATGTTGTCAAGCTTGTGGGTGGCGTCACTCAGACGGACTTCCATGCAGGACGCGGC
>JACMPS010000397.1 GCA_014377395.1 Chthonomonadaceae bacterium | reverse complement strand
TGTCGCGCACGGAAACAGAGCCGTCTTTGTGGTAAATCGTTTCTACGCGGTCTGCGTGTCCCGCCATTGCTTCATCAATCGCGTTGTCGGAAACTTCGACAAAAAGGTGATGCAAGCCTTTGCCATCTGTGGAGCCAATGTACATTGAGGGACGTTGGCGCACCGCCTCCAGCCCTTCCAGAACCTGAATTTGCTCGGCATTGTAGGAGGCGTCTACGTGTCCGACTTTGCTCATGTCTTCGTACACGATTTCTTCTTTAACGGCCATTAGGGGTGATTTTCTCCTGTGGTGAAATGCGCCCAGAGAGGAACATTTCGTGGGCTTGAGAACGCTTCAATAACTGTCATTTGCTTCTCAAGAATTGTTATATTATAGCACAGAACGTAGACAGAAATCAAGTGGAAATGCAGGTGAAGGGAAGTTTTGAGTGCTGAGTTTCAAGTGTTAAGAGGCAACAATTTTCGTTGTTTTTTCGATTCCTCAAATTGAAGCGACAGTGCTCTCTTTTTGTCCGCGATTGGATGAACTCGGAACGGCGAAGCCGCAATCGGCGAATTTATTCCGCCGTCTTCGTCACAGAACAAGACAACGCCGAAAGGGTGGCACTCATCACGTCCTGCGTTTGGGCTTGCACGCTGTAGAACATGGCTTCACGAAGCAGTCGCTGTGAGGGGTGAGAGAGGCTATTAGCGGCTCCACTGGAAGCGGCACAGGCACTCAAGGCACCTCGTTGAGCGAGCAAAATAACTTCTGCGCGGAGAGCCAACACTTTTTCCAAATTTATGTTATCGGACGATGTTTGTAAGTCTTCCAGAACGGCGGATTTCAGACGGCTGTACTCTTCGCTCAGGAGACCAAAACTCTCATGGATTGCGGGCAGGTTGCGTTTTTCCGCCAGACCATCCAGTACCCGCAAAGAGGCAAGCGCACAACCAAGAGGAGCCGCCGTCGGGCCCAGCACATTGTTTCGGTCATTACGTTGCATCGTCTCTCTGTCGGAGTGGTGCAGAAAGTGAATCTCTGGAACGAAGTAATCGGTAAGCGTGAGTTCGACAGTGGAGGAAGCGTTCATTGCACAAAGCGGCAGTGGATCAGAGGCAATTGCCTCGCCCCAATTTTGTTCGGGAGCGGAAACGTCATCAAACAACTCCGCAAAGTCTTCACGGTCTTGAGGTATCCACAGGTAGATGTGTCGCGCATCGGGCAATTCCGCCCCAATCACCACTTGGTTCATCAAGCCCCAACCTGTTACCCAGGGAGCCGTCCCACTCAGGCGATAGCCGCCGTCTACAGGGGTTGCGGTTAAAACGGGCTTGCCCGGTCTTCGCAGGTGCGCGAACGAAACCGCACAATAAGAATTTCCCTTTGCGAGATAGGGCAGAACACACGCTTTCAGTGCTTCCGCCTTGCTGTTGGCGATCATGCGCGAAGAGCCGTGATGTTGCATCAGTGTGAAGCAGGTCACGCCGCAACCCGAAGCGAGTGCCTCAATGATCTCACGTTGAGCGAGAGAGGAAATGTCGCTTCCACCCCAGAGAGTAGGCAGAGAAAGTCCCGCCATTCCCGCTTCTCCAAGAGCGCGGAAGTGGGTTGAATTTGGTCTTGAACCCCTATCGGTGGCTTCGGCAACGGGCGTCAAAACGTAGGCGGAAATCTGTTTTGCCTTTTCGATCAGGCAAGTTTCGGTTTCTGTAAAATCGGGTTTCATCTTTATAACATACGGGCAATCGCCCTGAATTTCATTCCCTTAAATTTCCCCTGAAGAGAATTGTGACAAAAATTGCAACGCCTTGCCGTTTGTTGTGTCAAAATAAGAGCATGATGTCGGGCGAAGTCAATCTTAAGGTTTGCGACCTCTCTCACTCCTTCGAGGAAAGGCAGGTCTTTGCCCCTGTTTCCTTTGCATTAAAGGGGGGAGAGGCAGGCGTCGTTTCCGGGGCGAACGGTGCGGGCAAAAGCACGTTGCTCCGAATCATCGCCGGGTTGTTGCTTCCGAAATCGGGGACGGCGGAGATTCTTTTCGGAGAGCAGTCGCTGAACGCGGAAGAGCGCAGAAGTCAAATCGGCTATGTCGCCCCAGATCTCAATTTTTACCGGGAACTTACGGCGGCGGAAAACCTGCAATTTTTTGCGGAGATGCAGGGGCGAATCCTCACCAAAGCCGAGATGATCGAGGCACTGACCCATGTTGGATTGAGAGGGCGGGGGCGTGACCCCCTCCGAACTTATTCATCGGGAATGCGTCAACGACTGAAGTACGCATGGGTTTTATTGCAAAAAGCACCGATACTCCTATTGGACGAACCGACCTCCAACCTCGACGCCGAAGGAACGGAAATCGTGAAGGAGATTATCGCCGAGCATCGCTCCCGACCCGAAACGCTTACACTCATCGCGACAAATGAAAGTGACGAACTCGGCTGGGGCGACTTCACCGTGATGCTGAGGCAAACCCTTTGAGCGGCATAAGCGGGAAAGCATGGCGACAGGCGACCTTCACCGTCTTCAAGAAGGAAATGCGAACGGAATTGCGTTCGCGGGTCTCGATCAGTGGGATCGCCCTATTTGCTTTTTCGGCACTGATCCTGCTCACACTTGCTACCGCAACCTTGCGAGAAGCGCAAACGATAGCCTTCTCGAAAATGTTGGACGGCATGACCGTTGAAGCCATTGCAAAACTCAGGTATCCCGCATGGGACTGGGTTAGCAAAATGGGGCTTTTGTGGATTTTGCTGTTTTTTGCGGCGTTCACGGGACTCGCTCACACGTTCGTGCAAGAGGAGGAAGCCGGAACCACGCTCGTGCTACGCATGGTCTCTCCGCCTACAGCGGTTTATGCAGGCAAATTGCTGTTTAATTTCATGCTTTTGTTGGCGGTCATGGTGGGGGTAACTCCGGTTTACATGGCTTTAACGGGAATGGTAATCGGCTCCCCATTCGTACTACTAAGTGTGATGCTTGGAGGTTGCCTGGGGCTTTCCGCAACCGCAACAATCGTTGCGGCACTCGCCGCAAAAGCAAAAGGGTCAGGAACTTTATTTTCTGCTCTCGGCTTGCCTCTGGTGACGGTGTTCCTATTACTTTTGCTGAATGCGGCAAGCACAGCGAACACGATTGACCCTTCCGCACTCCGCCTCTTGCGCGATGTCGGCGGATTGTACAGTTTTGCGATTGGCGTGATTGCTCTCTCAGGAATGTTGTTCCCTTACATCTGGGAAGAATAGTCGGGTATAACAGACTAGCCCTGCAATGGAATTGTAAGTGAAATTGGGTAGGCGAAGCGTAGAAAGAGAATATCTTGGAGACTTCAGTAAAAGCAAAAAGTAAGGCAAACGGAAAAGTCGAAATTCAGGGATTGTGGTGGAAAGTTCTCACTGGAGTTCTGATGATCTATGTTTGCTATGGCGCGTTTTTCATCGCACAACCCGCCAAAGGTTTCAACGGTGGGGCTGGGGAAACAGCGCGAATCGTCTTTTTTCATGTTCCGGTTGCCGTTCTCTCCTATATTGCCTATTGTGTAGGGGCTTGGCACGCGATTAGTGTCCTTCGAGCGAGAAGCAAACCGGGGCTTGCAGGGCGCAACTCGGACGCGGATCGAAAGTCAGCGGCGGCAATGGAACTCGGCTTCGTGTACTGCATTCTTGCGACGATCACGGGGAGTCTCTTTTCCGGGGCACAGTGGAATAGTTACTGGAACTGGGATCCGCGACAAATTTCCATTGTGATTATGCTCCTCGTTTACGCCGCCTACCTGCTTTTGCGCTCGGCACTCTCCGATAGAACGGATCGCCGTGCTGAACTCTCTGCCGTTTACTGTCTGCTTGCGTTAGTACCGGCAACCTTTTTGATCTGGATTGTTCCGCGCTTGCCCTGGCTTATGAGTCTGCACCCGACAGAAGTTCTCGCGCAACCGAAAAACACGAGCCTCGATTACAAAATGGTGCTGTATCCTTCGTTTATCGCGTTCTTCATGCTTTTCGGGTGGATGTTGCAACTCCGCGTCCGAATGATGCGGTTGCTCTCCAGAGGCTAAACGGATACTGATTGGGCAAAATTAGGTGAGCAAATTGGCTCAAAGACGAATTTAGATCGGATTTAAGGTTTATTCTATGGAAAACAAATTAATGCTGGTAATGGCGGTCACACTGGTTACGTGGCTTGGATTATTTGCGTACCTGTTTTATGTGGATCGCGGATTACGACGACTGGAACGACGAACGCAGGAACGCGACGAACTGTAGATTGCCGAAGGAAAACAAATCATGAATAAAACTTATCTTGCGGGAATTGCAGTCGTCGGGCTGGCGATTGGATTTACGATGTGGGCGTTCAGCGGAAGTATGACTCCCTATGTCAACATCAAACAGGCGCGGACACTCGATCAAACCGTGCAGGTGCGTGGCAAGATCGTTCGAGACAGCGAACATAAGCCCTTCTACGATACGAAAGCGAACGCCCTGCGCTTCTGGATCGAAGACATTAACAAAGAAAAAATCGAAGTCGTCTATCAGGGTGCAAAGCCCGAAGCCTTTGATTCGGCACCTGAAACAGCCGCACATGGCTCGATTCGAAACGGCGTTTTCTATTCCGATCACCTTGTGGTCAAGTGTCCCACGAAGTATGACAGCGAAAAGTCCCCTTACAAAACGGTAAAGAAGCTCGTCATCGGGAGCGTGTAAATTATGGATAATGAAATCAAGTATACAACTGCTTTTTCCGGGGCGGCAACGCTCTGGGTGACTCTGTTTGCGGCTCTGTTTTGCATCATTGGCTATGTGCTGGCTTTGCGAAACCCTGATAATCGCCTTTACAAAAATGTGGGGCGGGCAGGCTATACGCTGGCTGGACTTTCGATGATTGCGGCGTTCGGCTTAATGTGTTTTCACATTTACGAGCGACATTACATATACAAATATGTGTTCGAGCATACCGGAAACGAACTCGAAGGTTGGTATCGCCTTGCCGCCACATGGTCGGGGCAAGAAGGAAGTTTCGGTCTGTGGGCGGTCTTGACTGCCGTGATCGGCTTTCTCGTCTTGAGAAATGCAGGGCGTTACGAAGCGCGGATAATGCCGTTCTACGTTTCGATCCTCGCATTTTTGTCTGCGATCTTGATCAAACAAAGTCCGTTTTTGCTGATCCCTCCTCCCACCGCAAAGATGCTTGCCGAAACGCCGGGGATCATCTTTCCGTTCCCGGAAGGTCTTGGTCTAAATCCTTCTCTGGCAAACTACTGGATGACGATTCACCCGCCGACAATCTTCTTCGGATTTGCTTCGCTCGGTGTTCTTTTCGTCTACTCCGTTGCCGCATTGATCTGGAAAGATTACGACGGCTGGTCTTCACGAGTGATGCCCTACGCGGCACTTTCTTGCGCGACACTCGGTGGTGGTCTGATGATGGGCGGCTACTGGGCTTACGAAACGCAGGGCTGGCACGGCTTCTGGGCATGGGACCCGGTGGAGAACGCTTCCTTTTTCCCTTGGCTTGCGGTTACTGCGCTGATGCATGGTCTTGTCGTTCAGAAAAACCGGGGTGGCATGGCACGAACGAACACCTTTCTCGGTATTCTTTCGTTTACGCTGTTTCTCATCGGTACTTTCCTGACACGTTCAGGAGCTTTATCGTCTAAAGACGCAAGCGGCGTATTACTCTCTGTACATGCTTTCGCGAACATGGAAAGCACTGCATTGCGTTTTCTGGTTGCAATGCTGGCATTTTACGGGGGTGGGGGGCTAATCCTCTGGTTTGTCCGTCTTCGGTCTATGCCCGTCAAAAAGACGACGGGAGAAACCGTCGTTTCTCGTGACTTTGCAATGTATATGTCGGTGATGCTAATGCTGATCGGCTGTGCAATTATCACGCTTGGGACAACGACTCCGCTCTGGAAATCGTGGTTGCACCAGGCTCCGTCACAGCCGCAAGCAGCGTTCTATAACAAAGTGATGATTCCGCTCTCGCTATTGACGGCTCTTTTCATGGGGTTTGCGCCCTGGGTGGCGTGGCGCAACACAAGTCGAGAGACCTTCCTGAAAAAACTGACGATCCCCTGGTACGCGATGATCGCCTTCGGGTTTTTCATGGTGATGTGGGTGATGTCGGCGCAGGTAGGCATGGAGAAAATCCATGATGTTGCTGATGAAAGCGCGGTTTCCACGCTCGCTTCTTGGAACAATAGCCGTGTTTTGCAAAGGCTGACTGTTGTTACGCTTGCCTCACTCGGATTCTTTGCGGCACTCTCCAACGCGATGTTGGCTTACCGAGTGTTCCGCGCCAAGCCACTTTCCGCAGGAGGCTGGCTGGCTCACGTCGGCATCGGGCTTCTCATCATTGGAGCGGTTGTCTCCAACACCTATGAGCGAACTCAGCGCGTCACTCTCTCACAAGGGGACGGCGGCAAAGAGGTATTCGGGTACAAAATCGCCTTTGAGGGAATGACAGGCAAGGTGTTGCCGGAACGTCCCCTGAACCCGGATTATGACTACAATAACTCAATTCGCTTGCGAATCACGCCGCCTGAAGGTGAAAGCGGAAGCGCAGACGGCTCAAAAACGTTCCTCATTGAACCGCGCTGGTTTGTCCACAACATGAAGCGCGCCGAGTCGGAAGAAAAACTGGAACGGATGATTTGGCCCTCGATTGTCAAGTATTTCGGGCATGATTTCTATGTTGGTGTTGCGGGCAATCCTGAACTGAAGATTCCTTCGTTCACATTGCCTGTAGGTGGCTCTCGTGCAGTTGGCGATTATGTTGTGACCTACGAGGGAAGTGTTGGAGAACCAGGCAAGTTCATGGGTGCGAAAGTAATTATTGCGAACAAAGATGGATCGCAGATTCGCAAGGCTCCGTTGCAGGTTTTCTCGCAGGACGGGAGTATGCACAACATGGACAATGCAATTCCTGAACTACCCGATGAAAACGGCAATCCGAGTGCCGTCTATCTGGGCAAGCTCGATCCGGCAACGAAATCCGCTGAATTGCAAGTGTCACTTCCTGGAACTGCAGCGACATGGGAAATTCCTCTTTCCGTGACTTATAAGCCTTGGGTAAATCTGGTTTGGATCGGCGTGGTCATTTCGGTGTTGGGGATTTTCATCGCTATGATTCGCCGCATCATTGAAGCCCGCAAGATCAATGATGACATCGAAGGCGACAAGCCGGAACCCGATTTGCAAGTGTGGGATTTGCCGGAGAGCGGCATCGCGGGGGCGTCACACCTCTCTGCGGGTGCTTCACCGATTATTCCACATAAGCCGGGCAAACTCAGACCCACCGGGAAATAGAAGTCGGGGTCGAAAAGAAGAGGAGGGGTAGGGAAAGCGCAGGTGTCTAACACTCGCGAATCCCTGCCTCTTGACTTCGTTCTTTATCAAAGCAGAAAGACATTTCGTGACACAAGAAAACCCGGCTTCAACAAATAATCGCCACTGGCTCGCTTATGTCGTGCCAATGGCGATTTTTATGCTCTTTACAGGGTTGATCGAGCCGCAATTCAAGACCTACTATGTTGCGATCTACTCCCTCAAAATTTTGTGTGTCACTGTTGCTCTGCTTGCCTATCGCCGTGTTTGGAGCGAAATCAAGCCAGACTTTAAGGTCGTCCCGATAGCGGTCATCGTGGGTTTGCTTACGCTTGTCGAGTGGATCATTGTAGATCATTACACGCCTCACCTCAAGTTTCTAGGCACAAGAATTGCCGATAATCCCTTTACCGAAATCCCGAATGTCGCGTTCAGAAACTACTTTTTCGTGATACGGTTTTTTGGATTGGCGATCATGGTTCCGATCATGGAAGAATTTTTCTGGCGTTCTTTTCTCATGCGCTATGTGGCGGATCCCGACTGGGAAAAACTTCCGGTCGGCACGGTGACGACAAACGCACTCATTCTCGTTTCCCTCTTCTTCGGCTTTGTTCACCCGGAATGGCTTGCCGGAATCATCTGCGGCATCATCTACGCGCTCTTGCTCAAAAAGACGAAATCGCTGTTTGCCGTGATCGTCGCACATGGCACGACAAACGCCGCACTCTTCATTTACGTGCTGGCGACAGGCGAATGGAAATTCTGGTAGCTGAAATTAGTGGATAGAATTAAGCAATGACAAACCAACCTCTTTATCTTGTGGACGCTTTCACTGACAAACCTTTTGCGGGGAACCCGGCAGGGGTTTGCCCGATTGTCACCGGGGATTTTCCTTCGGAAAAGTGGATGCAGTCGCTTGCAATGGAAATGAATCAAGCGGAAACGGCGTTTTTGCTCAGGCATGAGGACGGCACATTTCATTTGCGCTGGTTTACGCCGAACACCGAAGTGGATTTGTGTGGTCACGCAACTCTGGCGTCTGCTCATATTCTGTGGGAGACAGGGATAGTGCCGCAAACCGAAATGATCTCGTTTTCTACGCGAAGCGGAATACTGACCGCTACCCGAAACGAAGCAATGATCTGGCTTGATTTCCCTGCGGAAAAAGCAACCGCTTCCGATGCCCCCACGGGATTGCTGGAAGCCCTGGGAGTGAAATCTCCGGTTTGGTCTGGTGGAAATCGAATGGATTGGCTTGTCGAAGTTGAGAACGAAGCGGAACTGCTAGCCCTCTATCCTGATATGAAAGCGTTGGCACAAATTGAGGTGCGGGGCATAATCGTCACTACGAAAAGTGAACGCGAAGGCGCAGATTTCCTTTCCCGGTTTTTCGCGCCCTCTTGCGATGTGCCGGAAGACCCCGTGACAGGCTCCGCGCACTGTTGCCTTGCCCCCTACTGGAGTGAACGCCTCGGCAAAACAGAACTAATTGGGTATCAAGCCTCGAAGCGCGGCGGATTTGTGCAGGTAAAAGTGGGGGAAGACCGCGTGTTACTCGGTGGACACGCCACCACGATCTTAAAAGGTGAAGTCAAGATTTGACTGAATCGTGCGGGGAGGTCTTTGCTCCCTCTCCTCTCCGAATCATGTAGGGGCGTTGCTCGCTACGCCCGTTTGTTATTGGATACGGGAGAAGGAAAATTGGGCGAAATCAGGGGCGAGGCCGGAAACAATCACAAACTCTAACCCCCTCCTAACCTCCCCCTTGCATAAGGGGGAGGAATGAGATGGATAATTTTCCTTCTCCTTGCGTGTGGTCAGACAATGACGTTTAGCGGATCGTTTCTTTGCCACCGAGAAACGGACGTAGTACCGTAGGAACCGTAATCGAACCGTCTTCATTCTGATAGTTTTCCATGACGGCGATCATAATTCGGGGAAGTGCAAGACCGGAACCGTTCAACGTATGCACGAATTCGGGTTTTGCACCGGGCTCCGGGCGAAAGCGAAGGTTGGTGCGTCGCGCCTGAAACTCTCCAAAATTAGAGCAGGACGAAACCTCAAGCCACTCCCCTCCTTCTTCCCCTTTGGCGGCAGGAGCATAAACCTCTATGTCGTACTGCATCGTATTAAAGTCGCCTTTTTCACCCGTACAAACCAGCAAAACACGGTACGGTAATTCCAGCGCTTTGCAGATGCTCTCGGCATCATTCAGCAAAGCCTCTAGTTCCGCTTCGGAAGTTTGGGGCGTGACAAGTTTCACCATTTCCACTTTGTCGAACTGATGACCGCGTTTAATGCCTCGCACATCACGCCCCGCCGACATTTTCTCGCGCCGGAAACAGGGAGTGTAAGCCACGTACTTAATCGGCAATCTCGCGCCTTCCAGAATTTCGTCGCGGTGCAAATTGGTGACGGGAACCTCGGCGGTGGGAACAAGCCAGAAATCTTCTTCGGCATCGTGGTAGTGATTATCCGCGAATTTCGGTAGTTGCGCCGTGCCGTAAAGACATTCTTCTTTCACCATAAACGGGGGGTAAATCTCGGTGTAGCCGTTTTGCTCGGTGTGAGTGGCGAGCATGAAAGCGATGAGGGCGCGTTGCAATGCCGCCCCCGCTCCCTTCAATACGTAAAATCGTGATCCACTGATCTTTACGCCGCGCTCGAAGTCGAGAATGTCCAATGTTGTTCCCAGTTCCCAGTGTGGCTTTGGAGTGAAACTGAACTCACGCTTTGTTCCCACTTCACGCACGAGAACATTTTCCGTTTCGGTTTCGCCGTTGGGGACTTTTGCGTCGGGCAGGTTCGGAGTATAAAGAAGAGCCTTTCTGAGTTGTTCCTCCGCTTCGGTACGTTGAGCATTGACGCCGGAGATTTTGTCACCCAGTGCGCGAAGCTCCGCACGTTTTGCGTCTCGCTCTTCGGGGGTAATTCCCTTTGCGCCCATCGCCTTAGATGCAATATTCAGTTCCGCTTGCATCGCTTCAACTTCGGTTTTCAGGGCGCGAACGGTATCGTCTATCACTACAATTCTGTCCGCTTCCGAGACATCAAACCCCATTCGCGCAAAACCCTGCTTCACCGTCTCCAACTGTTCCCGAAACAACCGTATATCCAGCATAAATTCCTCTTCAGTAAATGTTAGTCGTTGCAATTATGAGTTATGGCAGGGCGTAGTGTCAAGACGAAAAGGCGATTGTCGAGAAGACAACCTAACATATACCTGTATCCGCCTCTACATTACGGGTCCCAGAAGCCAGGGAGCAAACTCCGCCTCACCGAGACCTTGTGCTTCGCTTTTTGTCTTTTTGCCACCCGCCACCGCAATCAACTCCTCAAAAATCTGTAAGCCGACATCCTCAATGGGGACGCCGTTCAGGATAACCCCCGCATCAATGTCCATGTCTTCTTCCATGCGCTCATAAAGAGAAGTATTTGTCGAAATCTTTAACACAGGCGCAGGTTTAAAGCCGAGACATGATCCTCGCCCTGTCGTAAAGACGACGAGTTGACACCCTCCTGCAACTAGCCCTGTTACCGAGACCGGATCGTGACCAGGCGTGTCCATGAACGTAAAGCCGTGTTTGTCTATCTTCTCTGAATAACCATAAACTTCCACAAGTGGGGAAGTCCCGCCCTTCGAGACCGCACCCAGAGATTTTTCGTAAATTGTGGTCAGTCCGCCTGCCTTGTTTCCCGGTGACGGGTTCGAGTCAATGGAAGCCCCCCAGATTCCCGTGTACCATTCCCACCAACGCATTAAATCCACCAGTTTTTGACCGACTTCGGGCGTGACGGCACGGCGTGTCAGCAGGTGTTCCGCTCCGTAAGTTTCTGAGGTTTCGGCAAGCACCCACCCTGCGCCTTGCTCGACAAATCGGTCTCCTGCCACTCCCAAAGCCGGGTTTGCAGTAATCCCCGAATTTCCGTCTGAGCCACCGCAGTTTGTTCCGATCACAAGTGAGGACACGGATTGCTCGGTGCGTTTCGTTTCATTTGCCTGATACAGAAGTTTTGTGACCAGTTCGATCCCACGTAGAATGGACTTGCGAACACCTCCCTCTTCTTGAATCACGAGAGAAGAGGGGAGTTGTGGACGCCCGTGCCGAATTTGCTCGAAGCGCACTAAATCCTGATCGTGCATCACGGATTGCACCTGTTGCATTTCACAGCCTAGCCCTGCCAACAAATAATTTGCGACATTCGGGTGGGTGGCAATGCCTCCCAAAGTGCGTTGTAGTCGGCGATAATCTTCCCCGCCATGATGTTGACCACACCCGCTTTTGTGCAAAAACGGAACCACTCCATCTACACCGGGAAAGTCGCGCATCACGTCAGAGTTACGGAAATGATCGGCGATGCCCGCCACAACCGAAGACGAACAGTTGACCGTTGAAACGATACCCACATAATTGCGGGTTCCGACCTGTCCATTAAGACGACCATAGCCGGGAAAGGTGCGTCGCAGGGCTTCTGGAACAAAATTCACTTCAGGAATCGCCGTGGAGAATTCATAATCGAGTGTGAGTTTGCCTGCGCCACTACTTTGCTCTTTTCCAAAGCCGAGGTTACGGGTATGTACCCACTCGCCGGGAGCAATGTCAGAAGTTGCATAACCAATGATCTGCCCGTATTTCAACACGGGAGCCTCATCGCGAATAGGGTGCAGGGCGAACTTGTGACCGGGTGGCACATCGCTTTGCATGAGAACCAGTTGACCCTCGAAATGCAGAACCGTTCCGCCTTCGATCTTTGTTTTTGCAACGGCAACATCGTCGCCTTCCCGTAGCCGAATGGCAACGGAGTTCAGTTCCAGTTCCATAACTTGTACAATAAGGGCAGTTCTGCCCCATCTCCTCTAAAAATTGAGTGGTAAAGGAAAATTCGACACAAGGGGGTCTAACTCCTGCTTAGACCCCTGTAATTAAAGGCAGAGGTAGCATGAGGGGAGTTTTGATCTAGATAAAAAGGGCATTACAATTATGTCTTCAAGATCGAGAGGAACCGAAATTCTGCAACACTTATGTCTGCGGAGACTTGAAAGGCGTCGGTCATTTGGTAATTTAGCGTTAAAGCCAAATCTCCCGTATCTTCTCCCCTGTTTCTACCCATGATCGGCAGTTAAAGACAAAAAGATTGATGAACGTAAAAATCAATGAACGTCCGGTACAGCTTGTGCGGTCACAATAGTTGTAAACGTCACCATGTACCGATGCAATGATGACTCAAGGAGAAAATCACCGATGCGCCTCTCATCACTCACCCTACTTTCTGGAGCGGCATTTGTTGCTCTGTCATTCTCGTCCTCTCTAATGGTGACCTGAATACGTTTCTTCCCGCAAACTCTGGTTGGAACCTTACGGGCGCGTTTGGCATCAATAATGCAGGTTCGATTGTCGGGACGGGAATGTTCAATAATCAGAGTCGCAGTTTTTTGTTGACGGCAGTTCCTGAACCGTCGGTATTATGGGTGGCGGGAATTGCGGTTGGCGTCTTCAGGCTACGCCTGAGGCGCAAAAGAAACTAACGGCAGATCGGAAAGAGGGGCGGCTCGAAGTTTCGAGCCGCCCCTCTTTTGCATGTTTTTGATTGGAGAGAGCAAGGCAGAGGTTGAGACGCGGAAGATTCAGCAGGGGACTTACCCTACTCGAAAGTAAACTCGAGCGTTCGAGGCATCACAAAAGAGTAGGGAATTTAAGCAAGAGCGGCTTTGATCACCTGCCCGCCATTTTCCGTAAGTCG
>JACMPS010000396.1 GCA_014377395.1 Chthonomonadaceae bacterium | reverse complement strand
TGGAGGAGTACGGGAGAAATGTGCGGGAACGATTCGCTAACCCGGTCTTAAAGGATGG
Source organism: Chthonomonadaceae bacterium (assembly GCA_014377395.1). Taxonomy (GTDB): domain Bacteria; phylum Armatimonadota; class Chthonomonadetes; order Chthonomonadales; family Chthonomonadaceae; genus JACMPS01. Next base: position 3,503 of record JACMPS010000396.1, on the reverse strand, counting down.
GACTGCACGGATTTGCGGAGACGCCTCCAACAAAATCCCGAAGTTTCTCCTGCCGACTTTGCGCGAACGCCTCTCACAAAATCTGCCGACGCCGCTTCTTTCGCTTGCACTTGCGGGCTGGTTTCACGCTTTGCACGGCAAGACCGACAAAGGCGACCCGCTTACAATTGCCGACCCGATGTCCGCCCTTCTCGAAAAAACAGCGAAATCGGGTGGGAACGACCCGACCCTTCTCTTGAAATTACCGATGTTTGGTGATCTGGCGCACTCCGAAACGCTGATTTCGGAACTCAGAAGATGGCTTACTCTTCTCCAAACGCGGGGGATAATCGAAACCCTGCGTTCGCTCCAAAAGGAATAACCGATGGACTCACAGAACCCGCTCCGAGAAATGGAATTGATGATGACCCGCCGCCAACTTTTCGGGCGCACGGCAAACGGGATCGGCACGGCGGCACTCGCCTCTTTGCTCTCACCGGAAGCCTTTGCAGAACCGGGAGGAGTGGAGGCGGCAACACACGGAGCCTTAAAAACGCTTCACTTCGCGCCCAAAGCCAAGCGCGTCATTTACCTGTTTCAGTCGGGTGCGCCCTCCCATATTGACCTGTTCGACTACAAGCCGAAACTGCGCGACTATCAGGGACAGGAGTTGCCCGCGTCCATTCGCAATGGACAGCGAATCACCGGAATGACCTCCGGGCAAAAGTCGTTTCCCTGTGCGGCGTCCATTTTCGAGTTTAAGCGACACGGCAAAAGCGGTACGTTTCTCAGCGAACTTCTGCCCTACACAGGTGAAGTCATTGACGACATCGCCATGATCAAGTCCGTTTACACTGAGGCGATCAATCACGACCCGGCAGTCACCTTTATTCAGACAGGCTCTCAGCAACCGGGGCGACCCTCGATTGGCTCATGGCTTTCCTACGGCATTGGAAGTGAAAATCAGAATCTGCCTTCCTACATTGTCCTCATTTCGCAGGGTTCTGGCAACCGCAACGATCAGCCGCTTTTCGGACGATTGTGGGGAAGCGGATTTCTGCCCTCATTGCATCAGGGCGTCAAGTTACGCTCGACAGGCGATCCCGTGCTTTACCTTTCCAACCCCGACGGAATTGATGCGGAGACACGCCGCAAAATGCTCGACTCGGTGTCGGAATTGAATCACCTTTCTCTCGACAACATCGGCGACCCGGAGATCAACACGCGCATTCAGCAATACGAAATGGCGTTTCGGATGCAAACCTCCGTTCCTGATCTGATGGACATCTCGAAGGAAAGCAAAGAGACACTTGAAATGTACGGGCCCGAAGCCACAAAGCCCGGAACCTTTGCGGCAAACTGCCTTTTGGCGCGGCGGCTTGTCCAGAAGGGTGTTCGGTTTGTCCAGTTATTTCATCGGGGTTGGGATCAGCACGGGAACTTGCCTTCACAAATTCGTGGGCAGTGCAAAGACACCGATCAGCCCTCTGCCGCACTCGTGAAAGACTTGAAACGGCTCGGTATGCTCGACGAGACTCTGGTGATCTGGGGCGGGGAGTTCGGGCGCACGGTTTACTCGCAGGGAACACTGACAAAGGACAATTACGGGCGCGATCATCACGGGCGGTGCTTTACGCGGTGGATGGCGGGGGGCGGGGTCAAGCCCGGTGTCGTTCTCGGTGAGACGGACGATTATTGCTACAACATCGTCAAAGACCCGGTTCATATCCACGATCTCAACGCAACGGTATTGCATTTGCTCGGCATAGACCATACCAAATTGACGTATCGGTATCAGGGGCGTGATTTCCGCCTTACCGATGTCAGCGGCGAACTCGTCAAGCCGATTATGGGATGACAGAGACTTTTCACCTACACGGCTTCATTCGTGATGTGCGCTATAAAACGTTTTTGTCCGGCGAACTTCCAAATACTTCAGCAGATTTGTTCGACATAAATGTGGCTCCTCCCAGTGGAATCATTCAGGCAGAAAGCGGTCAGGTCGCCTATTCGAAGTGGGTTTCACCAAAGCGAACGCGCAGTTATCCTTTTGCCAGACTTTATAACACCTTTAACGCGCCGTCGAGACTGACGATCATCCCCGTAATCAAAGACGAAGGTTTAGATGGCGATATGGATTGCATTCAGTACGACACAATTTCGTGGATGAACTTGCTGAACATCTACGTTGTGCTTGGGTTCTACGATGATGCTGTTGCAAGTCGCCGCCCCGCTCAGGTAGGAAAACAAAAACTCACTTCTCAGCGCCTCAACACAGAGGGCGTAAGCCGCCAGATCGAAGAGATTTTTCGCTATAAACAAAGTGCACTTCACTGGAATAGATCACTGATGGAAGAGCGTTTCGTTTCTACATTTCGACAAGCCTTGAGCGCATACGAAGAAATCTCCAAAAAGCGAGGAGTCGCAATTCACAGTCAGACAATGGCTCTCAATCGATGTGAACGTATCGCGACGGATTATGCTGAATTTCGCGAAGGATCACGACGACGGGCAACCTCAGCCGCTGTACGTGAGACAGGCGTTTCGCATCGCTATGAATGGTTGACAGGTGGCGATAAATGCCTTCTCACGGTTGAAAATTATCTTGGTGGGCAATATCATCTTACGGTTGATGAGGTTTTTCAGGAGGAAGGGCGTTGGATTATCCAAGAATCGAAAAACTCTAAAGACAGTGCCTTGCCTTCACTGGAGGACATCAAAGACGGTCTTTTCAAGTTGATTCTCTATTCCAATATCCACACTCTTTCCCTGAACGATCAAGCCCTTGATTTTACGACGCGCCTTTGCCTGACGGGGACGAAACTCACCGGAAAACTTTCCCTGCCTGCCACTGATGAGACTGTAAAATCCTTCATCGAAAGCAATGCTCCCGTCCTCAAAACCAAGCAACGCGAAACCCTCTGTAAACTCAACCTCGAAACGCAGAATAATTCTAATCTGACAGCAGTTGTGAGTGGCAACACGCAATGAATCCTTATCCTTACAAAACCCCTCTGCGTTACCCCGGCGGCAAATCGCGTGCAATCCCACAAATTTTTGCTCAATTTCCTGATCATTTCGCGGAACTGCGCGAACCGTTTGTCGGCGGTGGTTCGGTTTTCTTACAGGTGCGTCAACGCTTCCCGGAAAAAGCCGTCTGGATCAACGATCTCAATTTCGATCTCTACTGCTTTTGGAAAGAGGCACAACGGGACGCACAGGCTCTGGCGTGTCGCGTGGCGGAACTGCGTGACGCCGCAACCGAAGGGAAAATGCTCTGGCAAAGTCTGCGTGAGGCCCCGGAATCCCTCTCGGACTTCGACCGTGCCGTTCGTTTTTTCGTGATGAACCGTATCACTTTCTCCGGAACCATCGATGCGGGGGGCTACTCCGAGCAAGCCTATAAATCGCGCTTCACGCTCTCCTCAATTGAACGCCTTTTGCCCTTGAGGTCTTTGCTTGAAGGGGTAAAAATCACCCACAGCGACTATACGGAATTGACCCACGCACCCGGTGAAGACGTT
>JACMPS010000395.1 GCA_014377395.1 Chthonomonadaceae bacterium | reverse complement strand
GGACAGCCTCCACCGTGATTCCACTCAATCACCCTCACCCAAAATCCGGGGGAGGGGAGTAAATGCAAAGGCTCGTTTTTTCCTCTCTTTTTCCTCTTTTATTTGCGTCTTTATGTGAGGTCTCTCTGTGCCTTTAACGCAGTAGGTGGTAGATTTCCTTTTTTGCGTAAGGTGAGTAAATAAAAGGGGCGTCCTACTTTTCAACGCTCTTATTCTTGAATTAAGAGTGAACCCTTTTCGTAGGACAACCGACTAATCAAATAGTAACTGATTCGCTTCAGAGAAGTCAAGATTGACAGAAACGTGAGATTGTGCTAGACTCGCAAAGTTATGCCAGTCCTTTCGGGAGGTTTCCTCATGAGGTTCCAAAACCCTTTACCGCTGTCTTGTTGTGTGGTCGTCGTTTCGATGATCGCGGGGGGTGCATCGTTTGCACAGGCTCCGTTTACGATTCAACGCCCGCGAGATAGTGCCACCGTGCGCGAAAAAGTGACGATCCAGATTCCCAGGTCTTCGATTAGACCGGGCGGTTTTGTCGCTTTCTATATTGATGACAAATTTGTGGTTGCCGTTCCGCCCTCGGAGGATACGACAAAACCCTTTGTATACCTGTGGGACACCAAAGGAATCGGCGTTTCGGAGGGAGAGCACACCCTTCGTGCGATGCTCTATGAGCCTTCGACGGGAGCCAAAGGCGGGTCGGGTTCCGACTTCGTTTCCGAAAGTGCCGTCTCCGAAGTCAAGGTTATCGTCAAAAATAAAATTACCGACGGACCCCGTTCCCTTTTACTGCGCTATCGCTATTACGAAGGTCAGAACCTCACTTACACCCGTAATGCGCGTACTGTCATCGTGGGTGGCGAATCAAAAACGGGTCCTGCTCTCTCCGATACCGAAATTAACTCCGTTCGCAGTTCCCTGTTGCTCGGCATCGAGGACACGCACCCGGCAACGGACGTAACGCTAGTTCGCAACAAATTGGTTTCGTTGAGTCTTTTGACGGGGGGACAGGAAGTTATTTACGATAAATCCCAATTGTCCAAATCGATGTATCAGGAACTCGACTCACGCGGCAAGGTGCTCTACGAAATCGGTGGCACGACCGGGCTTCAAGAATTTATGCAACAGGGTCTTGCAATTAACAACACGCTGGAACTACCGTTGTTGCCGACAACCCCCGTTTCCATTGGACAGACATGGCGCACACAGGCGGAACGGCTTGACATTCCCGGTGTCCCACCTGCGCTTCAACCGCGTATCACAATGGAGAGCAAATTCGAGGGTCTGGAATGGGAAGGCAACTACAAGACGGCGAAGGTAAGACAAACTTACAGCGGCGACTTGCCAAAAGAAGTCCTCTACAGTGGAATGAATATTACCACTCCCAAACTGAAATTTGAGCGTATTCTCTATATCGGCTACGAGACAGGGCGACTTGTAAAGACGGTTCGTACTCTGACGGTAGCGGGGCAAACGATTGATCCAGTTCCCGGCGATAACGCTGCAGGAGCAGGTGCTTCCGGCGGCGGCGGCACCGGTTACGGCAATGCCGGTAATCAAATGGGTGGCGGCGGGCGTCCCGGCGGACGCGGCAATCGTGGCTATGCACCTCCCGGCGGTGGCAATAATGGAGGAGGGCGCAGAGGGGGACCGCCTTCGGGCTACGGACCTCCCGCCGGCGGCGGCGGCGGTGGACGACAGGGCGGACCACCTTCAGGTTACGGACCCCCCGGTGGCTACTCTCCCCCCGGTGGAGGGGGAGGTGGGCGACAAGGAGGACCTCCTAGTGGATATGGACCTCCTGGCGGCTATGCACCTCCCGGTGCCTCCGGAGTTTCCGGTGCAGGCGGACGTGGTAACAGAGGCGGTTATGGAGGCGGTGGCGGTGGTTCAGTAGATACAGGACCCCGATCCGTCACGGTCAAAGCCACAACCGAAACCTTTATTACGGGAGTCTCCCGACGCTAGACATTTCCATAGGTTTGGAACTGAAACGGAGAGCGCAGTAGTTGCGCTCTCCGTTTCTTTTTGCGTATACTGTAGATAGGTTGATGCGAGACAAGGCAGAAAAGGGATAAAACAGATAATGCTGGGCAAACGAGAGAAAACGGTGAACGAAAAACGAATGGAGTTGACGGAACATCTAGGTGAACTCCGTATCCGAATCATTCGCGCTTTCTGGTATCTGATCGTCGGAGCGATTATTGGGTATCAATTGTTCCCTCGCTTTTACGGAATGCTTTATCGCCCGCTTTCTCAGGAAATGGCACGTCAAAACAAAACTCGCCCTCCGATTGTCAACGCAGGTGAAAACAAAAGCCGTTACGCTCAGGGGCAAATCCCTACGAAATCCGAACACGATGCCCTTGTAAACGACGTGAACGAACTGCGCCAGAACCCCCCTGCAAAGCCGATCATGTCCATTGTCTTTCGGAGTTTTCAAGAGCCGTTTCTTGTCAAACTCAAGGTCAGCATGATTTTCGGATTCTGTCTTGTCCTGCCCTTTATCTTGTGGGAACTGGCTCTCTTCATCACCCCTGCCATGACGCCGGAAGAGCAGAAACCTCTGAGATTTTTGATTCCGCTTTCGGCACTGCTCTTGATGGGGGGAGTGACCGTCGCCTACAAAACGATGTTCTATGCGATGCAGTGGTTTCTCTCCTATCTGGATGATTTTCCGCAACCTGCTGTTTTGATGCAAGACCCCAACGATTACATCCTCTTTTTCGTCAAGATGATGGCGGCGTTCGGCATTGCGTTTCAGTTGCCTGTGGTGCTGATGGGGATGGCGTTTGCAGGAATCGTAACCTCGAAAGGCTTGCTGAAACAGTGGCGGTGGGGGATCGTTCTCGGTGCGCTCGGCGGCGTCTTCACTCCCTCCAACGACCTGATTTCGATGGCGATGCTCGGAGTACCCCTGACCTGCCTTTACTTTTTAAGTATTATTCTTGTGCGAATGGTCGAAAACATGAAGGCGAAAGCAAAGCGAAAAGCCGAAGGGATCTGAAAAGATGAATCTCGATGACATGAAAGACGATGCCGGGATCGATCTGCAAAGCGAGGTAAAGCGCGATCCGACAAACGACACGCACCCCAAAATAGAGCGGATGATGATTGAGATGTACCGTCGTATGACACCTTCCCAGCGTGTCACGCGCCTGGGGGAGTGGTACGAACTCGGAACCTCACTCGCCGAGAATAACGTTCGCTCAATGCACCCGGATGCCGATGCAAACGAGATCAAAATGCGTGTGGCTTCTCGTCGTCTCTCCCCTGAATTGATGAGGAAAGCATTTGGTTGGGACATTAGAAAAGAAGGCTACTGATGCTAACACCTCCCCTCTATACGCTCAGGCATATGGTCGGTATACTGGAAGCCCTGGACATCCCTTATCTCGTAGGGGGTTCAGTTGCTTCTGTGGCTTTGAGTGAGCCACGAAGCACGAATGATGTGGATATTGTGGTTGATCTTCGAGAGGAGAACGTCGTTGATTTTTTAGTCGCGCTTGAGGATGACTTTTATGCGGAGGAGGAGATGATTCGCGATGCCATTTCTCTCAAAAGCAGTTTCAATCTTATCCTGTTGAGAACGATGATTAAAGTGGACGTGTTTGTTTGTGAAGCAAATGCCTGGACTGAAAGCGAGTTTTCGCGCAAGCACCAACTTGATTTAGGCATTACAGGAGAACCCATCCTTGCATGGCTTCCCTCCGCCGAAGACGTGATCCTTCAGAAACTCGCCTGGTATCGGCTGGGGGGTGAAGTCTCCGAGCGGCAGTGGCGCGATGTGCAGGGCGTCCTCAAAGTTCAAGCGGAAAATCTCGACTATGATTACCTTAAAAAGTGGGCGATTTTCCGCAACGTCTCCGACTTACTACTGAGGGCGGTGTATGAAGCCTCACTGATTACCAACATCAATCCACTCTAGATTTCCCCCTCCGTAAGTGCTTTGCTCCCTCTCCATAGCGATACGAAAACTTTCTTTTCCCTCATTTGTCATCTCTCATTGTTGATCAAAACTCCCCTTTTCGCCTGTGCACCACAAAATAGTTGTTAAATTTGTTAAAAATATTTAATCAAACTATTGACATAAGTTCGTCTTTACTCTATAATCCTAATATCTGGTGTCAGAACACCAGATATTCTTGAAAAAGAATAAAGCCACAAGTTGATTTCTGGAAAACGAAATTTTCATCTGAGAAAGAGGAAAATTCGATTGTGGAGTGCTTCTCTGCGATAAGAAGAAAGTCAGTTCTCTGGAAACAACCGTTTTCAGAGTTGGGCTAGTGGAAATTCTTCCGGAATGGAATCAATTCTTTCCTTGAAAGGAGGTGAAAGAAAATGACGACCAGATCGAATTTCGGCTCGTCGGTATCAAAAATACCTGTCCCGGTTGGCATTGCTGTTGTCGCCGTACTCGTTGTTCTGGTGAGTTGGTGGGGCTACCATACGCTGGCACCTCCCCCGCCGCTTCTGCCCGTTGCTGGAACCCCGGAAAGTGAACTGACTCACTATCTCAAGCAAAAAGCTAAAGAGTGTCAGGGAAACTTCACTCAGTTGAGTGCGAAGGATCAGCAAGAAGTGAACGGCAAATCCAGAGGCATGGGGCAAACAGTAATGCGAAGCTACTGGGGAGATATGAAATAATCTCTTGAATTCGCATCAACTTTCGTGTCATCACAAGATGCGAAAGACAACTTCTATAGATTGCGGCGCACCCGCAACTCTCAGGAGGCATTGAATATGAACGCACGGACACAACGAAGCTCAGGCTTCACCTTAATCGAATTGCTTGTTGTTATCGCAATTATCGCGATTCTCGCTGCCATTCTGTTCCCTGTGTTTGCTCAAGCGCGTGAACAAGCGCGTAAGACATCTTGCTTGTCCAACGTCAAGCAAATTGGAACCGGCACCACCATGTACGTTCAGGACTTCGACGAGATGTTCCCGATAGCCTGGGGAGGTGCAGGAACCTGGGTTGAACAAGTGCAACCCTATATCAAAAACGGTCAACCAAAAGGAGGCGACTCCTGGAATCGCTCCTCCGGGATTTTTCACTGCTCCTCTGATACAAAGGGTCCCGCTCAGGTAAGTTACACGACCAACGCGCTGATTGCAGGAGCAGGAACCGACACACCCGGCAACTTCTATGATGCCCCTGAACGACTGGCAGGGCTGGAAAAACCCGCAAGCGTGATCTGGGCAGGGGAGACGATCAAGCCCTGGTGGGGTGCTACTGACGGCTATTCCGACACGGGGACGGACTGGGTACGACCCGCCAACGACCTCAACCTAGGGATCGGAGGCAAGTATTCCGATGAAGCCGTCAAGTTCTATTATCGCTGGTGCAAGGAAGTGGACTATACGGATTTGCAAGCCCGTCCTATCGGAGAATGTCCCGATGGCGACTGGAAATGCAAGTATCCCGCCTACCGCCACAATCGCTCAGGGCAAAAAACCGGTTTCGCCAATATGTCCTATGTAGACGGACACGCAAAGGGAATGCGCTGGGGAACCATGAAGGTTGAGAACATCTTCCCTCATCTCACTCCCACACAGGAAACGCTCTACAACAAATAAGAATTTTATCGGATTCCCTGCACTCTTGCAAATAAGAGGCAGTTCCCGAATTTATGAATTAGCATCGCCAGTCTGCTTGATCAGACGGCGATGCTGATCCTCTCCCTGTAAAGTTTCCCATAGAATTAAAGTTTTAATTCTGCTTGCAAGATCGCTTTCTTTATCTTTCGACAGTTTTCTGAGGAAGAGCATGATGACCGTTCCAGAGAGACCCCGAAAAGAAAAGCGCAGTGTCCGTTTTCCTCGAATTGTTCTATTCATCAGCTTGTCCCTTGTCGCTGCGTTTCTCTGGAGCCGCCCTTACCGCGAAGAACGTTCGCTTCAGAACGCTTCTTTGACCGAGTTACAAGATCGCGCCAAAACCGCCCCCGATAATCCCCGTATCTTTTATGCGCTTGGTTTGCGTGCGCGGCAGGAAGGGCAACTGGGTCAGGCTTACGACGCTTTCACCCATGCTGCTGAACAGGACATCAACGACGAAAAAAGTTGGCTTGCGTCCGCCGAAACCGCTGAGGTGCTTCATGGAGAACAGGGAGCCTTTGACCTGCTGGCGACCTTTCTCAAAAACAATCCAGGTTCTTCGCAAGCGCACTACGCCCTTGCCCTGCTCTACCAGAAGCGACAAATTCATGGGCGGGCTTATGAGGAAGCAACGGAAGCCTGTCGCCTCAATCCGAAAAATGCCGATTCATGGCGACTCAAGGGAATTGAAGCCATTGCCTGGAATCGTCTTTCCGATGCTGAGGTCTCGCTTCGTCAGGCAGTGGTGCTCAATGGCAAGGATTGGCGTAATTCCCTCGGTTTGGGAGACGCTCTTTTCGAGTTAAACCGTATTCCCGAAGCGATCAACTTTTATCGAGAGACGGTGCGGCTTGCGCCCACTGAGGCAACCGGGTTTCTTGCGCTCGGAAGAGCCTTGTTGCCGACCGACACAACCGCCGCGCAAACGGTTTTGCGTCAGAGCCTTACATTGCAACCCGACATTCCCATGACGCATCTGTTGCTGGGTAAATCGTTGGCACTACAAAGCCGCTGGCAAGAGGCAAAGGCGGAATTGGAACGCGCCAAATCTCTTTCTCCTCAAGATTCCGCTCCCTCGTTTGAATTGATTCGTGTTTACAGAAATCTAGGGGAAGCGACGAAATCCGCACAGGAGAGCAAGCGATACGCTTCCCTTCTCGCCTTTCAGGAAACGAAAAAAGGAACCGCGCAACGGATCGTCGCCGTTGAAAAGGAGAAAGGTGACTCGCAAGCCCTTCGTCTTCAACTGGCTCACCTCTGCTCTAAAAATGGGGATAGAATGGAAGCCGCCTACCAGTACCGCAAAATTCTGGAACGCAATCCCACTTTCACCGAAGCAAAAACTGAGTTGGCACATCTTTTCACCCCGGCATCGCTCTCTTCCCCTGAAAGTTCGTCTTCTCTTTCGGAGAAACTGAAGGAAGCCGATACTTTCCTCTTTCAGAAAGATTATGCCTCTGCTGAAAAAGCCTATTTGCAGGTGTTGAAGAAGGACAAAAACTCCAATTTGGCGGCACAGGGAATGGGTCTTGCTCTTGACGCACAGGGAAAACCGGAACGCGCCGTGATTTTCTTGCTTCATGCTGTTCAGAATAACCCGAATCTGGCTCCCGCTCGTTTTGTGCTTGCAAAGCGTTACCTGGAAGCGGGATTTCCCAAAAAGGCAGGGCAATATCTGCAAGAAGCCGTCAAACTGGACGCGAACAACCCGGAATACTGGCACACTCTGGGAAGCACCCTTTTCGATTCTGATGTATTGGCGAAAAGAGCGGAAGAGGCGTTTCGTCTCGCCGTCTCACTCTCTCCAAAAAACGCCCTTTACCATCTCGATTTTGCAGAGATACTGGCAAAAAATCGCCGTGCGACAGAAGCGGAAACGGCTTATCGCACTGCCCTGAATCTGTCTCCACAAAACCCGGAAATACTGTCACGCTACGGGGGATTTCTGCTGAACACGCCTGCACAATCTCAGGTGCAAAAAGCGGAGCCGCTTCTGGAAAAAGCTCTTTCACTTGACCCGATCAACGACTTTACACTCTACGGGATCGGGCGGCTCAGGTTGGAGCAGGGAAAGGCTAAGGAGGCGGTCAAGGCTCTTGAAGCGGCACTCGCGCATACCCGCCAAACCGATGTCGCGGTGGTCTGGTACACATTATCCCGTGCTTATGGACGCCTGAACGACAAAGCCCGTGCGGAAAAAGCGCGGGCGCAATCACAACGTCTGCGTGACGAGTACCAGGAATTATTGAAGGTAGAAGAACTCGTTTATCATCGACCTACCGACCCGACTTTGTGCTTAAGGGCGGCGCGGCTCTATGCGAAGCGCAGGGATAACGCCCGCGCCCTAGGCTATTACGGAAAGGCTTTCGCTCTCTCTCCGAAAAATGTTATCATTGAGGAGGAGCGGAGCAAACTAGTCTCGAGACTGAACACAACCGGAAAAATGCCCAACATGAAACTCTTTAATGCGCTTGCTTTTAATGTGGCTCTCTGATCCCTTTAAGAAAAGCGAGACTCAATTCTTGAAATTCTGCAATGATTCGAGACATCAAACAAAAATGATACGATGGTGATACGGAGGTTGCCCATAATAGAAGAGAGACGATCATAAATCGTCTTTCTTCTCATTTTATTAAAGGAAAATCTGATGTCTCGGAACACTCTCCCCAATCTTTCGTCACGTGTCTCTTGTGGCAAAGCCGTTTCTGCGTCCTTTCTGTTGTTCGCTCTCGCACTCCCCCTCGGTATTGTGGGTTGTGGAGGCGGTAATAATTCCGTCAATGGATCCAATGGAACTTTGCTTTCTGTTGCGGGAAACTATGCCTCATCCGCCGCCACTCCTCTTTCCACGGGACGCGCCGGCGCACTCGCGCTTACCGTCGCCGCCAACAATGCGGCTACGGGAACCTTTACCGTCACCGACACAGGCATTCGCTCAGGTCGCGCCTACGACTTCAGCGTCGGCATTTTCAATGTCGCCGGAACGGTTGATCCCTACACTGGAGCCTACACGCTTACCGGTAATTTCCCTGGCTCTACTCCGTTCAGCATTGGAGGAACGCTTCCCACAAGCGGGCAAAATGGAAATTATACGATCACTGTCAATGGCGAAACCTTCACCGGGAGCGTTGGGGCGTTGACGGGCAATACCAATCCCGGAAGCGGAACCGGCGCAGGGTCGGGACTGAGTGCTACAGGCGATAACAACCTTGTTTTCAGTGCGCCGACGGGTTCCCCCGCAGCCTCGGTTCTGCCTTTCGTCAACCTCACTCTCACCGATGTGAAAGGACTAGACGGTAAACCGATTACTTCGATTCCGGTTGCCTACACCGGATTTACAGGAGTGGGCGTCGCAGATGGCGCAAACTTCACGAAGGTGGAAAATTATCGTGAACTGAGATTCACTGTTGCCGTCACCGACAAACCGCGTTTGATTTCCGGGGCATTGCTGGGTGCGGATCAGTCCCGCAGTCTTTCGGTCAAGCTATTGCAAACGAAACACTCGACAACGGACACACGCCGCTTCGTTCCCCTCTCGGCAGGCGACACGTTCAGTTTCGTGAAAGCCGAAAGTAGCAGTCTTGTGGAACTCAGTCAGACCGGCTATCTCGTGAACGGGACGCTGGAGAAAAGTTTTGGCGGGTCTTACTCAAACAAAACAGGAGGAACCGCAACGAT
>JACMPS010000394.1 GCA_014377395.1 Chthonomonadaceae bacterium | reverse complement strand
TGCCTTCCCTGCCTCAGTGAAAATATCGCAGGCATTGGGGTTCGGCATTGTCGGAGAGGGAATCTGTAGATCGGGCAATGTATTTACGGCGCGTCCATACCCGAAGGCACAAAGTGCCAACGTCAGAACGCCGCCTCCCAGCACAAGACTCGCTTTTTTGCTCAGTTTCATCAGCGGTTTCTTTCTTTTTCAAGCAGAGTAACAAGTAAAGGGTTGGACGTACTCCGTCCAACCCCGGTTTCAGTCATCTAAGCAATTTTCGCGTTTTAGTAAATCGCCATCTCACTGTCTTTGTCAAACAGATGCGACTCATTCATGTCAAGAACCACGTCCATACGATCCCCGATTTTTGCGGTCGTTGCGCTGTCCAGCCGAGCGATCAGCAGAATTTCTCCCGTTGTGAAGTGGGTCTCGACTTCGGAACCGAGCGGCTCCGTCACATCCACGTCTACCGTCATCGTGTTATCGGCATTGGATTGAATTTGCAACGAAAGGGCGCGATCATGGATATGCTCCGGGCGAATCCCGAAAATCACGGATTTGCCGACATAATCACTCGCAAGCGCGGCTTTGTCATCCGGTAACGTCAGCCGGAAGGAACCGCCATCGGCAATGAGTTTATCGCCTTCGGGAACGAGCGTCACCGGGGCAAAGTTCATGGAGGGAGAGCCGATAAACCCGGCAACAAAAAGGTTGACCGGGTTTTTGTACAGGTCGAGCGGCTTGCCCACCTGCTGAATGACACCCGCCGACATCACCGTAATTCGGTCGCCCATCGTCATGGCTTCCACCTGATCGTGAGTGACGTAAACGGTGGTAATTCCGAGGCGATGATGCAATTTGATCAAGTCGGCACGGGTTTGTACTCGCAGTTTCGCGTCGAGATTCGAGAGAGGTTCGTCCATCAAAAAGACTTTTGGCTCACGCACAATGGCACGGGCAAGCGCGACTCGTTGCCGTTGTCCGCCAGAAAGTTCTTTCGGTTTGTTCTGGAGTTTCGAGTTTAATCCGAGCATTGCGGCGGCGTCCTGAACGCGCTTGTCAATCTCGGCTTCACTGTAAAGACGTTTCGTGTTAAAGGGCCAGATACCCCCCGAAGCGATCCGCTTGAGACGTAAGCCAAAACCGATATTGTCGTACACGCTCATGTGAGGATAAAGCGCGTAGTTCTGGAAAACCATCGCAATGTCCCGATCTTTGGGAGAAACATCGTTGACAAGGCGATCTCCAATACGAATTTCGCCACTGGAAACCTCCTCCAGTCCTGCGATCATGCGGAGTGCCGTCGTCTTGCCACAACCGGACGGGCCCACCAGCACCATAAATTCTTGATCTTGTATCTCAAGGTCAATATGATTGACCGCCGTGAATTTGTTGTCAAACACTTTCGTGAGGTCTTTGAGGACGACGCTCGCCATAGGGGGTTCTCTCCGTATAGAAAATTTAGTAGTAGGGAATATAAAGCATTATATGAGGTTTCGGGGAAGAATGTCAAGTACCCTCTTTAGAGGCAATCTCTCAAGGGGATTCACATAATGGTGTTTTGTTTTCGCTTCGCCGCATCGTGTCCGAAGGACGCCTTCACTACAGGCACTTAGCGCAAGGATAAACGAGACCGTTGATCAAGCGTTCCATCGTTGAAATTATCAATCCAGGGGTTAAAAACAAACGCCACCGAAACATGATGTTTCGGTGGCGTTATTGAGATCGAAAGAAACTAACCTCGGTCGGCGATTTTTTGCACTTCAAGAAGATCAAGTGCAAGAGAGGGCCCCATTGTTGAGGTCAGAGAAACTTTTCGCAGGTACTTACCTTTGGAGGAGGACGGTTTTGCTTTTACCAGAGCAGAAACCAGGGCGGCGAAGTTCTCCGACAATTGCTCGGCGGTAAAGTCAGCCTTACCGATTGCAGCATGGATAATTCCGTTTTTGTCTACTCGGTATTCAGCGCGGGTAGCGGCTTTGATGTCGCGGACAACCTGAGCGATGTTTGGAGACACCGTTCCCGCCTTCGGGTTCGGCATTTTCGCCTTGAGGATTTGACCAAGACGCCCTACAAGCGGCATCATATCCGGTGTTGCCACAAGAATGTCACAGTTGGCTCCGCCGTCTTTCTGGATTCTTTCCAGCAGGTCTTCGGCTCCAACAAGATCGGCTCCGGCGGCGGAAGCATCTGCCGCTTTGTCACCACGCGCAAACACCCAGACAACCCTTGATTTTCCGGTTCCGTGAGGAAGGGAAGTCGTTCCACGTACCATCTGGTCGCCATGTCGGGGATCAACACCGAGATTAATTGCAACTTCGATTGTCTCATTGAATTTCGCGGTGGAAAGCGTTTTGATCAGATTCAATGCCGCCATCGGCTCATGTACTGAGACCCGTGCAAGGGACTTTTCGAGATCGAGGAACCGCTTGCTGTGTCGCGCATGATTCACTTTGTTGCGTCGGCGTGTTGCGGTGGAAATTCCGGTCTTTGCTTTTTCTTCGCCGGTTTCCAGAATTGCCGGGGCGGTGCTTACTTCGGTATCTGCCATTTTGTTTCTCCTGTGGTCATACGGAGTGTGTCACTCCTCCCACTTTTTGTTCAGGGAATGATACCCCTACCCTATTTCTTAAACTGATTTTTCTCTTCTTCAGGGAGTGGAACGGGCGATTTGCCATCGGAATTGGAGAGAGAGACCCGCTGTCCCACCTGTCCCCAGATAAGCGCGACAACTCCCAGACCAAACATTCCCGCACCCCGCATGATGTTGAGAATCCACTGACGCTGAGACGGATCGGAAAAGAAAGAGCCGTCCACGACTTCCAAACCCATAAAGCAGATAAGAGCCGTTACCAGACCGATCCAAACCGACAAAAAGTAAAATCTCGCTTTTCGTCGGTCTCGTTGATCAATTGCGAGGTGAAACGGTTGCCGATTGTCCAGACGCATGACATGTTTCACTGCCAAAAGCCAGAAGCCTCCGAGCAAAGTCAACATCATAAATTTAGCGGTCGCTGGCATGATCATTACAATAAACCTTTTTAGTCTTACGGTCTTGCTTTTATCCGACATCCGTTTCGCACGCTACATCTGTACGTTCACGCCCATCGAACGCGCTGTCCCTGCAATAATTTTCATGGCAGCATCAAGATCGTTTGCGTTCATGTCAGGAAGTTTTGTAACGGCAATCTCACGTACTTGTTCTGCGGTGAGTGTGCCGACTTTGTCGCGATTGGGACGCCCGGAGCCGCGTTCGATTTTCGCCGCTTTCTTAATCAGTTCCGCCGCAGGAGGCGTCTTCGTGATAAATGTAAAGGAGCGATCCTCAAAAATAGTGATTTCAACCGGGACAATCGTTCCGATCATCGCAGCTGTTTTTTCGTTATAGCCCTTGATAAACTCCATCATATTGATTCCGTAGGGACCCAGTGTGGAACCGACGGGTGGAGCGGGGGTTGCTTTTCCGGCGTTGATCTGTAGTTTGATCACGGCGGTAATCTTCTTTGCCATAATTCTCCTCTTTATTTTACGCATCCCATGATGCAAAAGTTGGGTGCAAGCGATAGCCGGAGAGACTATCTCCCCTAGATGACTTTCTCGACATCCTTGAAGTCAAGTTCGACCGATGTGTCACGTCCAAAAATAGAAATCAGCAGTTTGAGTTTCTCTTTGTCGGCATTGACTTCGGCGACTTTTCCGGTGAAATCCGTAAAGGGTCCTGCATTGACACGCAAGGTTTCGTTTTTCTCAAATTTGACAATCGTAATTGCCGGAGCGAGTTCCGTAGACTGTCTAAGACCGTCTATCTCACGTTTCTGGAGCGGGGTAGGTTTCGGACCCGGACTGACAAACCCGATCACACCCGTAGTAGACTTGATGAGGTGCCAGGTGTTTTCGTCCAGCGTCATCTCGATAAAGACGTAGCCGGGAAGTACCTTGCGTTCCATTTCGTACTTTTTGCCGTTGCGCGTTTGCGTTTCGGTTTCAGTCGGAACGAAGATGTCTCCGATTTTTTCGCGCAATCCCATTGTCTCGGCACGACGTTCGATGGTTTCTTTCACCTTCTTTTCGTGACCGGAATAGGTATGTAGGGCGTACCAATATTTGAGCATGGGTCTCCTACTTGATCAGACTGAACTTCGAGACAAGTGCGGAAAGAACTCCGTCCAGGATCGCCATGTAGGTGCCGAGGACGATGATGACTCCCACAACGATCCCTGTCAGACGAGTGGCTTCCTGCTTGGTAGGCCAAGTTGTCTTTTTGAGTTCGGTCATGGTTTCCTGAAAATATTTATTGCCGGAACGTGGCGTCGCATTAGGTTCGTTGCTTGCCGTTCCTCGTGTCTGTTCAACCGCCATTGCGATAGTCCCTGTCTTTTCAATAGATGAAAATAAACGAGTCAGTGAGTAAAATAAAACCGAAGTATTTGCTTTGCAAAGAAAACGCGGAAAACCAAAAGCGGAAAATAACCCGCACGGCTTTCCGCTTTCTTGTTTCTCAGGGCAAAAAAGGCAGGGACGGCAGGACTCGAACCTACGACATCCGGTTTTGGAGACCGGCGCTCTACCAACTGAGCTACACCCCTACAGTGCAAATCGAACAGGCGAAGTTACTTGGCTTCGCGGTGAAGCGTATGCTTCTGGCAAGTCCCACGGGAACAATATTTCTGAAGTTCCAGTCGTGCTTGCTGTTTGATACGGTTTTTTGAGGTGACATAGTTTCGGGATTTGCAGTCGGTGCAAGCCAAAGTCACAATAATTCGGGCTTCTTTTCGAGCCATTTCTTGTTTCCGTCCTCAATCGGGAGAGAATTCTTCTCTACCCCTCTTTTCGTCGGTTGGAGGCAAAATCATTTTACCTCCAACCGTCTCTCTTCATTCTATCCAAACACAAACTGAACTATTCGAGTATTTTGGTAACGACGCCTGCGCCGACGGTTTTCCCGCCCTCGCGCACCGCAAACCGCAATCCCTCTTCCATCGCTATCGGTTGCAACAACTCCCCCGTAATCCGAATGTTGTCCCCCGGCATCACCATCTCCACTCCCTCAGGCAACAAC
>JACMPS010000393.1 GCA_014377395.1 Chthonomonadaceae bacterium | reverse complement strand
TTGAGGTGATCACGCTTACCCCCTCACGCGCTCGTGACAAACGCCTTCCGAAAGACACAAAAGGCGTAATCATTCAGCGCATTGACCCCGACAGTGCCGTCGCCGACAACGAAGAACTCATGGAAGGCTTAGTGATCATTTCCGTCAATGACCGAGACACGCCCACTCTGGAAGCCTTTCGACGGGTCACGGAGAAGTACAAATCAGGTGATACCCTACGTCTTTTGTGCCTGTTGGGATCGGATCGGCGCATCGTCACCCTGTCTGTTGAGTAAGTTTTCTTGCCGTTGTCCTGGTGACATCATTTCTGAGAGCGTTGAAAGAGTAAATTTGGCGCGTTTGCCGCAGGACTGAAGTCCGCGCTGGGAGGCGTTCCGCCCTCGCCCAGTTACAAACTCCTGCTCAGTGGTTCGCAGGACTGTCTTCGGACACAAAATTCGTATTTCCGGCTGAGACAGAGGGTTTTCACGGGTTGAAAGAGAGAACACCGCCCTTGCCTTTGCCTTGAGTCCACGCAGGTGGAAGTCCTGCAGACCGTTGAGCAGGAGTTTGTGATTGGAGTGCCTCAGTAGTCGGGGAATTCATTCCCTGGACTCTCTCAACAATCTCAAATTCCTTTCGCTAAGGGACAGGATAAGTTGCATAAGGGGGAGGAACAAGAGCGATACATTCTCACCTTTTCTGAGCGCAAGGGGGTAGGAAAAGGAATGGTTTACTTCACCTCGTCCAGAATGGCGTTCAGAGTGGGGATCAATTGCTTTTTGCGGGACACCATTTCCTCTAAATCCAGTTCGTGATCGTCCAGACGATCAAAGGGAAGTGCCGCAAGAATTCGTGCCTCTCCGTCGCAAAGCAAGCGACTGCGCCCGGTCACAACATCCGTCACCATTAAGCCGATAAAACTCAGCCCCTCACGTTCGCGGCGCTCTCGTAGCCCCACGCGAATCTCCTCACGACGCCCCGGCAACTCCTGAAACCCGGTGATCTCCACCTGTCCCACGCTGACCTTCACGCCCCCCATTTCATACTCTTTGCGGTCAGTATCCAAAATTTCGTTTGCGGAACGAGCGGCAAGACCGGGCGCGGCACGAATCAGTTCCTCACCGTATTCCAGAGCGTCTAATTGAGCGATTTTTGCAAGCCACATTGCAACGTCCCGGTCTCGATCCGTCACGGTAGGAGAGCGAAACACGAGGGTATCGGAAAGAATGCCGGAAAGCATCATTCCCGCAAGCCCTTTCGGGGGAACAAGGTTGGCATTGCGGCATTTCTCCGCAACAAGGGTGGAAGTCGAGCCAACAGGCTCCACTATAAAGGGAATCGGAGCCGCCGTCGAAAAATTACCGAGGCGGTGATGATCGAGAACCGCGATAATCTCCGCCTCCTCCGCATCGGCGACGGCTTGCGAAAGCTCGTTATGATCCACCAGAATCAGGCGGGCGCGAGGCGGACTGAGAATGCGACTTCGAGTCGCCACCCCTACATACTGCCCGTCTTCGGAAATGACGATAAAGTCGTCATTCTCACTTCGCAAAAGGGAACTGCGATGATCGCTGATTCGGTCTCGGTCAAAAAATGTGACGGCAGGCTCGGCGATATTTTTGCAGGGTTGCATCAGCATCTGCATCACGTTCATCTGAGTCGTGTAGGTGCGTGCGAGAGCCAGCGAAGTTACGACGCCAACGGGTTTTCCATCCGTTCCCACAACAGGTACATAGCGGTCTCCCTCCGCCACGCGAGTCATGGCGGCAGGAAGAGGGGCATCCGGTGTGACGCTCAGTTGTTCTTTGGCGGCGTGTCCAAAGGTAGGTGCGACACCGGGCAATAATTGAGGAGAAGCGATCTCGAAACGCTTGAGAACGAACTGCGCCTGTTCGCCGGGTTGCCCTGCCCGTGCCGCCACGATGTGATCACCCTGCCCGCTCTCGGTCAAAAACCAGGCATAGCCCAGGGCGGAGGCAATCGCGTCGGTGTCCGGGCGTTGGTGTCCGATGACATAGGTGGTTTGCGGGTTCCAGCGTTCGTAGCGTTCTCTGACAATGGTAGGCATAAGGGGGCGTCTCTTTCGCTTTCTGTCCTGTTTCTTTTTAATTTGTCCTGAAGCGGGTGGCGCGGCGGCGGGTCAGACTTCTGGTCTTCCCCTTTCAGTATACCGGAAGACAGCCTGTCAGTTCCCTGTCGTTTGTCCCTGACTGTCCTATTTATGCGAATTTATCGGAAAATTAAGTCAGGATTCTCGAAAGAAGAAGGACAATTCAACCGAAAATAGACGTTGTTATCGGAGAGACACAACACGGAGGTGGTAATTTTCCGAGAACTTTCGGCAAGAGAACGCGGTGCCGGGTGAGAAGGCAATTGACCTATCTGCCAAATCACAGGCGGACATTCCGAAAAATGAGCCTTCGACGACTCCCCTTTGAAGAGTTGGCGAGAAAACAATACGGCGCGGGGATAAACGTGAGTTTTGATCAGTATCGAAAAGAAAGTGCTTTTTTCGTAAGAAGAGGTGGCACGGAGCGTTCGTCATCAGGTGGACGAAATGCGAGTGAGGTGGCTTGACGGAACGAGCCGCTTTACAATCGCCCCGTTCTTAAAATCTTTTCGGACGAGGTGGGTCTTAACTCCCCTCGCGCCCCGGTTCAGTTTCCCGGTTCCGCTTTTTTCAACGTTCGTGCGAAAAACGCGGCAACCAGTAATCTTGCGTCTTCGCGTACATCGGGGTGGATCCGAGCGTGTCCCGAACGCGGCAAAATGTGGACATTGGCGAAGGAACCCGCCGCGTTACTCAAGTCCTGTGCGTCCTTTGGAGCAACCGTAGGATCCAACGCCCCATGCAAAATCAAAAGTGGACGTGGCGAAAGTTGCGCCACGGCGTTTAACGGAGCCACCTGATTAGGGGCGACAGGGAACCAGTGTAGTACGCGCCCAAACCAGTAAACGCTTTGTGAGGCAAGGGGACCCAACACGCCGAAATGCCGCCGACAGCGTTGCACAATCGCTCGCTCCAGCGTGGCAAATGCACCATGAGTTGCAACGGCGGAAATACGTTTGTCCTGTGCCGCCGTCAGGATTGCTGCCGCCCCCCCCATCGAAAATCCGAACACACCGAGCGGTAATCGCTTTGTATCGTCTCGTGTATCGAGATAATCAATTGCACCAAGCAGATCAAGCCGTTCGAGATGCCCCGCCGTACACCGTGCACCTCCACTTTCACCCAACGCCCGAAAATCGAAAAGCAAAACCGCAAAGCCCTCATGCCGCAGTGCTTCCGTCCAACCCAACATGGCGGAGCGGTTCGACATCATTCCGTGACAGAGAATGACGGCACCTTTTGCGTTTTCCTGGGGGAGAAACCAACCGGAAAGATGGACGCCGTCTCGCGAAGGAAACAGCACTTCCTCGTAATCAACACCATACTGTGCGGGGGTGCGTTTGAGTTTTTTGCGGGGGGGATGCGTGGAGAGGTAGGCAATGACAAAACCGCCGAAAAGTGCCGATAGCGGGATACTAGCCGCGATCAGCACAATCACCAGAACAATCACGAAAAATATGAACATCAGTAGTCGGCACGCCCTCCACAATCTCTCCCTGTATCATACCCTGAATTGCCCCGTTTTGGACGGAAATTTAAGGCAACAGTTGGGGGTGCAACGAGTGCACAATAAAACTTCTTTTTTAAACTCGCAAAGTGCGCCCGGTTTTTGCGGCTTCGTAGATCGCCAGCATTAATTTCAGATCACGCAAGCCCTCTTCGCCGGGAGTCTTCGGCGTTTTATTGTTTTTCACGCAGTCGCTGAAGTGGTCGAGCATCCGGGCAAATTGATTTCCCTTATCTACCTGAATGTCTTTCCTTCCCTGTTTGTCGGTGAGGGTCAGCCGATGCTCATAATAGTCGGTGGCGGGGTCAAGTTCGAGAGCCATTTTGTCGCCGAAGACCTGATAACGCTTTGTCTCCTGCCAGCCATACGAGGCGGTGCAATTCGCCAGCACTCCTGACGGAAACCGGAGCATAAAATGAATCGTCTCTTCCACCTCTGCAAAACGCGGATCGCCGGGAGTGCTGTACTGCGTGGCTTGAAGCGAAACAGGCTCTTCGCCCGTCAAATAACGACAGGCATTCAGGCTGTAAATCCCGATGTCCATCAGCGAACCTCCCCCCGCCAATGCTTTTTTGGCTCGCCAGATGTCACGCGGTTCCGCCGGGTTCAGGGTACGCCCATGATCGGCGACAATGCTTTTGAGTTTGCCGAGAGTGCCGCCTCGTGCCAGTTCGATAGATTTCAGGTTGTAAGGCTCGTACTGCGCTCTGTAGCCGATCATTAGTTTTCGCCCCGCCTTTGCACACTCATGAATCATCGTTTCAGCGTCCTTCACCGAGGTTGCCATCGGCTTTTCACAGAGAACGTGCTTGCCGATTCGAGCGGCGCGAACCGTGTATTCGAGGTGAAGCGCATTGGGCAGAATGACGTAAATGACCTGCACATCGGGGTTATCTTTCAGACGTTCCATCGTTTTATAATCGTAAATCGCGGCTTGCGGAACGCCGTACTCACGGGCAATACGTTGTGCCTTTTCCGGGGTTCCACTGACAACCGCCGCCAATCGAGACTTTCCACATTCCGCAAAGGAGGGAATAATTTGTTGTGTGCCATACTCCCCCAGCCCGACAATCGCGTATCCCACTCGTTCGGAGGGCGGGAGAGGCCGCTCTTTCGGGGGCATCAATCCGTCCTGGGGTGCGCCCTGAGCGGAGAGGTTCGTCGGGAGCGTCGAGAGTCCGGTAGCGACAATCCCCGCCCCTACTGTCCTGAATAAATCCCTGCGACTCCCCGCATAAGGTGTATCTCTCTTCATTTTTAAGTCCTCTTTTTCGTTCTTTTTCTCTTTAGTATTTCGATCATTTTTACTGGTTTTTTGTAATTTTGATCTTTCGATAAAGTTTGAGAAGGGACGCAAAGGGAAGGAAACGGGTTCCGATTTGCCGAAACACCCCCTATGAAAAAGACGCTTTTGATTGCCGAAGACGAAGACCTCACCCGCGACACGCTGGCACGTCTTCTTTCGTTGGAAGAAGATTTGGAGGTAGTGGGACAAGCGGCGAACGGAGAGGGAGCCTTGCGGCTCATTCGGGAGAAACGCCCGCGAATTCTTTTGACGGACATCGGGATGCCGAAAATGAACGGCATCGAACTGACGCGCCGGGTCAAAGCCGAGTTTCCAGAAATCGCTGTGTGTATTCTGACGATTTATCACGATGACGGCAACGTTTTCGAGGCGATCAAGGCAGGCGCTACCGGGTACGTTCTGAAAGACAGTCCGCTTGAAGAAACCGTCTCCACACTTCGCACACTCGCGGAAGGGGGAAGTCGGCTTCATCCTTCGATTGCGGCGCGGGTGCTGGCGGAGTTCAATCGGGTCTTCACGAAACGAACCACAGACCTGACCGTTTTCTCCGAATTGACTGACCGGGAAATCGAAGTCCTGAAGGAGATCACAACGGGCAAACGCAACCGCGAAATCGGGGAGACGCTGTTTATCTCCGAGAAAACGGTGAAAAATCATATCTCGAATATCCTGATGAAGTTGCAGGTGAATGATCGCACCGAAGCCGCGATGCTTGCCGCTCGGCATGGGCTGGTGGAGCCATAGTGAGGACGGCGGAATAAATTCGCCGTTAGCGGCTTCGCCGGTAGTCCTGCGGAAGTTAATGCCGTGTCATTACTTCTTCTTTAACCTTGCCCCTTTAGCCATTTCTGAATTTCAACTTCAAGTGGTATAGATGCGATATGTTTCCATTTTTTGCTTTAGCCGAGCGGCAAGAAACGGGCTAGCTGAGTGCAGAGCATCATAGATCGTTCTGGCTTCCTGCAAATAGCGGGCGCACTTTTCGGGCGTCCAGTCGGGGGGCGGGGGTTGCAGGTTTGTGATGCGATCCGCAAGTTTGACCAGGGCGATTTCCGGCGGCTGTGCCTGAATTCGCTTCAGGCTGTGGGGCATTTGTTCGGCTTTGTCAAGCCTTGAATCTTTGGTGAGGGCGAGTACCCCGCTTGCCACACTCTCCCCAAACTTCTCAGTTATCTCTTCAGGGGTAACTTTGGTGTCCTCCAATGTATCGTGGAGCAAGGCGCAACAAAGTGCGAGTTCACCGTCATGGTGTGGCTCAGCGTGGAGAGCGGCGATTACCTCCATCGCGACGAGGAAGGTGGTAGAGATAAGGCAGTTCCGTACCGGGAAAGCGTTGCCCCTGATGCGCTTCGGCGGCAAAGCGACAGGCTTTAAGGTAGGTTTCCTGCGACCAGTTGGGCTGGGTTATCATTACTCTCCTTTAAGGGCATCTTGTTTGTTCGATGAAGAACAATTAATGGGAGGACTGGCAAGAGAGTGCATACGTCTGCCCTCTCAAACTGGGCAAAACTCGTTCTGTGGTATGCCAAGTTACTATTAACTCTACGCCGAGACCAAGTTTGTAAGCGATTGTTTTAACAATTTCCCATGTCTCAGGCGCGGCTTGCCCTTGAATAGAGAGGTTTGTTTCTGCAACGGGTTTGTAACCTCGCTCAAAGAAGTCGCCTTCGACTATCGTTGGAACAGAAAGTAAGCGTATTGCTTCAATATCCAATCCAGCCTTATGAGCCTCCCTAATAACAGCATGAAGGGCATCTTTCCATTTTGATACCGAATGCCCTGCGACCTTCCCTGTCACCTTTGTGTGGTAGAGAAGATATGATTTAAGAGGTGATCCCGTTAGTAGGCTCTCTTGCTCATCAGAACTTCTATCAGGGTAAAGAGCCAAAATTTGTTCAATCAAATTATGAGAACGACCAATAATTGCGTCTTCATCCCATACTTTTATTTCCTCTCCAAAATACTGGGAATTGATTCGTAGCCCATGCTCACTTAGCATTTGCTTTTTGAGCGTAAATGATTTGTTGGAAAGTTCGCTATTGAACCCTTGCGTTACCA
>JACMPS010000392.1 GCA_014377395.1 Chthonomonadaceae bacterium | reverse complement strand
TGACCTTAGAGCATGACTTCACTCGTCCCGGCGATTACCTCATTCGAGCAAAAGCCGCCGCGCAACAAGCCGGCGATGTTCCTGCGAAGATGGCGGTCAAAATTGACGGACACAATGTGAAGGTTTTTGATGTCCCCAATCTTCCGAACAAGCCAAAAGAATACGAGATTCGCGTTGATGTCACCGAAGGCAAGCACAAAATTGGTGTCGCTTTCCTCAATGATTTTTATGTTGCAGAAACTAAGTATCGTAAGGCACAGGACAGAAACCTGCTTCTTTATTCGGTAGAGGTGTCCGCCCCAAAGGGTGCCGTGTTACCCATTACGGACTCTCACAAAAAGATTTTTGGCACTCGTCCCTCCGGCGCAACAGATTTGGTTTATGCAAAACAGATTTTAAGTCGCTTTGCCCGAAAAGCCTATCGCCGCCCTGCGTCCTCCGATGAACTTGGACGCCTCGTGAAGTGCGTTACCCTCGCCGAAAAAGAGGGTGAGAGTTTTGAGCGTGGAATTCAGTTGGGAGTGCAGGTCTGTCTGTCCTCGCCAAACTTCATTTTCCATGCAGAGCCGACCGCTAAGCCCATTGCAGAGCGTTCCGCTTTTCTCGGACAATATGAAATGGCATCTCGCCTGTCTTACTTTCTGTGGAGCAGTATGCCCGACGATGAACTGCTGACCCTTGCAGGACAAAACAAACTTCAAGACCCGACCGTGCTTGAATCTCAAATCAAGCGAATGTTGAAGGACCCCAGAGCAAAAGCACTTTCCGCAAATTTTGCAGGGCAGTGGTTGCAGTTGAGAAATCTTTCTCAGGTTGCACCGAACCGCAAGCAGTTCGTGGGATTTAACAACGATTTGCGAAACGCAATGAAAAGCGAGACTGAACTTTTCTTCGATGGCATTGTCCACGAAGACAGAAGCGTTCTTGAGTTTCTCGATGCAAAGTACACTTACCTGAATGAAGTGCTGGCAAAGCATTACGGAATCGAGGGTGTACAGGGTGAGAACTTCCGCAAGGTGTCGCTGGCGAGTTACCCACAACGTGGCGGACTTTTAACGCAAGCAAGCATTCTGACTGTAACTTCCAACCCGACTCGTACTTCGCCTGTCAAGCGTGGCAAGTGGGTAATGGAGCAAATTCTCGGAACGCCGTTGCCGCCTGCACCGCCGAACGTACCAACCCTGCCCGATGACAAAAAGGAACCCCTTAAAGGCACCTTGCGTCAACGTATGGAACAGCATCGGGCGAACCCGTCCTGTGCCTCCTGCCATGCAAGAATGGATCCAATTGGCTTCGGTATGGAGAATTATGACGCGGTAGGCGGATGGCGTACCAAAGACGGCGAGACCGTTCTTGATACCTCCGGCAAGTTGCCGACAGGACAGAGTTTCAACGGGCCCAACGAACTCAAAACTATTCTGATGCAGAAGAAAAACGAGTTCGCCCGGTGCCTGACCGAAAAACTTTTGACGTACTCGATTGGACGCGGAGTTCAATCTACGGATCGCTGTAATCTTGATGCGATGACACAAACCATTGCGAAAGAAAATTATAAATTCTCTGCGCTTGTAACGGCAATCGTTCTTTCTGAACCCTTCCGAAAACAGCGTCTTGATAACAATATTGCACGAGGGGGAACTGCTAAATGAGCCGATTTCAATTGGACCGACGAACGTTTTTAAGGGGTGTGGGGACGGCACTTGCCCTTCCTGTTATGGATGTGATGATGCCGACAACTGCCCTTGCAGAATCGGTGAAGGATGCGCGTATCAATCGAATGGGCTTTTTCTTTGTCCCGAACGGCATTGATATGCAGGCGTGGACACCGAAAACCGAGGGCGCGTTCGAGTTGCCTTACACCCTCCAACCTCTGAAAAACGTCAAAAGCAAATTGACCGTACTTTCCGGCTTGACTCAGCATAATGCGGAAGCCCTCGGAGACGGTGGCGGGGATCACGCACGTTCGGCGGCAACTTGGCTGACGGGCTGTCACCCTCTCAAAACGGACGGTGCCAACATCAAGGCAGGGATCTCCGTTGACCAGTTGGCGGCACGTTATGCGGGCGCGAACACCATGTTCCCCTCCCTCGAACTCGGTTGCGAGAGAAGCGGAATGAACGGCAATTGCGACTCCGGTTATAGTTGCGCTTACACCTCCAATATCTCGTGGCGAGGTGAGGCAGCTCCCGTTGCAAAAGAGATCAATCCTCGACTTGTCTTTGAGCGACTTTTTGCAACCTCAGACCCGAACGAGACCGCTGAAGCTCGCGAACGACGCAAACGCTACAAACTTTCCGTTCTTGACCTGATCAGCGAGGACGCGAAAGCCCTGCAAAGCAAACTCGGTACAAGAGACAAAATGAAACTCGACGAGTATTTTGTCGGTGTGCGTGAGATCGAACTTCGTCTTGCAAAAGCCGAAAAAGTAACGGCGATGATGCGTACCGATGGCAAGCAGGTAATTCCTGTAGGCACTCCCGGCGACTACAAGGAGCATTTGCGCTTGATGTACGATATGCTGGCGTTGGCGTTCCAGTCCGATATGACCCGCGTGGCGACCTTTATGTATACCAACGACGGCTCGAACCGGGGCTATGCCTCAATTGGAGTTCCCGAAGGTCATCATGATATGTCTCATCATGGCGGCGACAAAGAGAAACAGCGCAAAGTCCGTGAGATTAACAAATTCCATGTTGAGCAATTCGGCTACTTCCTGGAGAAACTGAACGCAATGCAGGAACCGGATGGCACCGTTCTGGATAACTCCATGCTCGTTTACGGAGCGGGAATTTCGGATGGCGACCGACACAATCATGACAACCTTCCGATTTTGATGGCGGGTGGCGGTGCGGGCAAGATCAAACCGGGGCGACACATCCGCTACGAAAACGGAACCCCGATGACAAACCTGTTCCTGACGATGCTTGAAAAAATGGGCGTTCCGGCAGACACAATCGGGGACAGCACCGGAAGATTGCAACAACTCCTTTAGAGATTGATGGCGATGAAAAGAATCTGAATCCGGCGGAATAAATTCGCCGCCGGCGGCTACGCCGGTAGTCCTGCGGACATCAATGCCGCGTGATCGCTACTATTCTGATCTCAAAGAGAGGCTTTTGCAACAACTGCCTCAGAGATTGACGATACCGCATAAGAGCGGACACGGAGAACTATTTTCCGTGTCCGCTCTTTTTGTTGTCTTCTTGTTATTTCTCCGGGGTTTCGATTAGGATAGAACGGGTGAGGAGAAAAAAGCCGTGTCCCAACGAGATTTGTTTCATCATGCAGTTGTCATTGAACTTGAAAAAGAAAACTGGAGGGTCACGCATGATCCCTATTTTCTGGAATACGGGGCGCAAACTTTGCAGGTGAATTTAGGGGCGGAAATGCCCGTCGCCGCCGAGCGAAACGGACACAAAATCGCCGTCGAAATTAAGAGTTTCGTGGGGAAAACAGAGATGTCTGAATTCTATGGCGCACTCGGTCAGTTTATTCTTTACCGGAACGTGTTGCGTAAGCAGGAACCGGAGCGAAAACTCTAGATGGCGGTTCCCGAAGAGGCTTATATCGCCCTGTTCGATCGGGCACATGGGCGTGATTTGCGCGAAGAGGAGGCGATTGCCCTGCTGGTTTACAGTGCGGAAGAGGAGGTCATTATCACATAGATCGAGTAGGCGATTACAAGGCGATTGTCGTTCGGATTCTCGATGAGGTCGCCGATCAATTTCCTGAAGAGGAAGACATGGAGTTGGAGCGCGTCTACAATCAGGAGCGCGGTCACTTCGAGTTGCTCCGAGTCGGTTGGAGACAAAAAAGACGGATTCACGGCATTATGCTTCACGTTGATGTCAAAGGCGGCAAAGTCTGGATACAGCACGACGGCACCGAAGAGGGAATCGCCGATGCGCTTGTGGACGCGGGCATTCCGAAGGATCACATCGTTCTCGCGTTTCACCCCCTCTATAAACGTCCCTATACAGGCTTTGCCACCACCTGAGACCCTGAATAGATCGGGTCTCGGAGTAAAGTAAAACTTCTTGTGTTGTATCAAGGTAGTCTCTTTGGTGGGAACGCTGTTTGTTGCACCCTGTAATGATAGGGTTCAGAGAGCAGAGGGTTCAGAGAGCGGAACCCTACAGATGCACAACGTACTAGAATTCGGCGGAGCCGGGAGTACGCGGAAATGGAATCACATCACGGATATTTTTCATTCCCGTGAGATAAAGCATCAATCGCTCAAAGCCAAGACCGAAGCCCGCGTGAGGTGCCGAGCCATATTTCCTCAACTCAAGGTACCACCAGTAGGCATCCAGTTGGAGTCCCTGCCCCACAATTTTTTCCACGAGAACGTCATGCCGCTCTTCACGCTGTGATCCGCCAATGATCTCGCCGATCCGAGGAGCCAGCACGTCCATTGCCCGCACGGTTTTGCCGTCTTCGTTGGAGCGCATATAAAACGCCTTGATCTCTTTCGGATAGTCGGTGACGATGACGGGCTTCTTGAACGTTTGCTCGGTGAGATAGCGTTCGTGTTCACTTTGCAGGTCAATCCCCCACCCCACCGGAAACTCCCATGTTTGTCCGCTTTTTTCCAGAATTTGCACGGCTTCGGTGTAGGTGATATGAACGAAATCCGAGTTGACGACATGATCGAGCGTGGAAAGCACGGTGTCGTCAATGCGCTTGTTGAAAAATTCGAGATCGGGGGCGCAGGTGTCCATGACTTCCGCAATTACTGATTTGAGAAATTTTTCGGCGAGTGCCATGTTTCCGGCGAGATCGCAGAACGCCATTTCCGGCTCGATCATCCAGAACTCGGCGAGGTGTCGGGGCGTGTTGGAGTTTTCAGCGCGAAATGTAGGTCCAAAGGTGTAGACATTGGAGAAGGAAAGCGCAAAAATCTCGGCTTCGAGTTGTCCGCTCACGGTGAGAAAAGCAGGCTTGCCGAAAAAGTCTTCGGAATAGTCGGTGTGCCCCTTTTTATCGCCTTCTTTTACTCGCGGCACATTTTGCAGGTCGAGCGTGGTGACGCCGAACATCGCCCCGGCTCCCTCTGCGTCGGAAGCGGTAATGATGGGCGTGTGAACGTAGAGAAATCCGTTTCTCTGGAAAAAGTTATGAATGGCACGGGCAAGCGCGTTTCGGACGCGGAACACTGAGCCAAACGTGTTGGAGCGGGTGCGAAGGTGGGCGATGTCACGCAGAAACTCCATGGTATGCCCTTTTTTCTGGAGGGGATACGTGGTGGGATCAGCCTCCCCGAAAAGGTAAATCTCTTTCGCTTTGAGCTCTACGGTTTGTCCGCCGCCGGGACTGTCCACAAGATCGCCGTCAACACGGACACACGCGCCTGTCGTCACATGCTTCAGCAATTCCTCCTCAATGGAACCCGCCTCGATCACGATTTGCAAATCCGCAAACGAAGAGCCGTCATTGAGTTGCAAAAAAGAGACGCCTTTTGAGTCTCGTCTTGTTTTCACCCAGCCATGCGCGGAAGCAGAAACGCCCCCGCTCTTCCCCAGAATATCCTTAATGTAGCCGCCCGGTTCGATCATCTGTTTCGCCCTTTATTCGCCCGATTTTGATTGTGCGCTATTATACCAGAAGAGAGGAGAAGTGTTGAGTGTTAAGTGTTGAGAAGAGAGGCGGCACGGTTTTCGCACACGGAAGACAAAAAATAATTCCAGTGAACCCTTGACAAGCGGTAGAGGATCGTCTGTAATTTCACACTCAACACTCAACACTCAACACTCAACACTCAACACTCAAAGAATCTTCTGCAAGTAAACTACATCAAGCCAACGGTCAAACTTGAAGACAATTTCTTTGAGTGTGCCCATTTCGAGGAAACCGAAGGATTTGTGGAGGTGAATGCTTGCGGCGTTTTCGGAGTCAATTGAGGCAACGAGCGAGTGAAATTTAAGCGGGTCGGTGGCTTCGAGAAGAGCGTTGATAAGGGCTTTCCCTATTCCTTTGCCTCTGCTCTTCTCTGCGATATAAACGGAGACTTCCGCCGTAAAGCGATAGCCGTAGCGCAAATGGTACGGACTCAGCGAACTCCAGCCCGTCACGATTTCGCTTTCATCAAGCGAGACAAGGATGGGGTAGCCGTTCGCCGTTCGGAAGTCGAACCACTCAGTGCGTTGTGCAAGGGTGGCGGGCTCCGTGTCGGCGGTGGCAGTCGTTTTAAGAGCGGCATCGTTGTAAATTTCAAGGATGGCGGGTATGTCGGCAAGGGTAGCGGGTCGTAAAGTGATCATTTTGTGATTCTACCCAACTTCCTCCTCATTTGTGCATTTTTCAAGTGGAGTATAATAGGCGTATGAACCGCCCTGCCCTCACCGTTCTTCGCGCACAGATCGCCTCGGCACGTCGGGGAGAGCGCACCTTTGTGATGGGAATCCTGAATGTGACGCCCGACTCGTTTTCCGATGGCGGTCTCCATTTCGACCCTGATTTTAATCCTGAAATCGCTGTTGATTTTGCCGTAAAGATGATCGAAGACGGTGCCGATCTCATTGACATTGGAGGGGAGTCCACTCGTCCGGCAACCTTTGAGGACAACGCTCCACTTTCAGCGGCAGAAGAAATGCGGCGCGTTCTGCCTGTTCTGCGCTCTCTCAGTAAAGCCTTCCCGGAGGTTCCGCTCTCCATTGATACCTACAAGGCGGAGGTAGCGAAAGCCGCAGTCGAAGCGGGAGCCGTTCTGATCAACGATATTTCCGCCTTTCGCGCCGACCCACAGATGGCGTCCGTTGCCGCGAAATTCGGTGTTCCGGTGTGTTTGATGCACTTGCCGGGATTGCCCCGCTCGATCCCCGCGCACCCGACGTATAAGGACGTGGTACGTGAAGTCTACGATTATTTGCAAACACAAGCGCAATTTGCGATCCATGCGGGAGTAGCGGCGAGAGACATTCTCGTTGATCCCGGTATCGGCTTTGGAAAAACGGTGGCGGATAATCTGGAGTTGATGAGGCGTCAGGAAGAGTTGCTTTTGCTCGGTTTCCCGGTGCTAATGGGCGCGTCCCGAAAGTCTACAATCGGCAAAGTTCTGGGCGGTTTGCCCTCTGAAGAGCGAGTGGAAGGAACGGCGGCAACCGTCGCTATCGCTATTCTCAAAGGGGCAACTTTTGTGCGGGTTCATGACGTAAAGGCGATGGTGCGAGTGGCGCGGATGAGCGATGCGATTGTAAGAAAAGTGTTAAGTGCTGAGTGTCAAGTATTGAGATGAACTTGATCCGTGTTAAGAGAGTGCATTGCCTCTCCCTCCTCGCTTGTGAAGGGACAAGGGAGAGGGGTGACCTGGGCGAGATCAGAAGTAGGGGAACCGTGAGTACAAATCAAATCAGGTTGGTGGAAATTTTCTCTTCGATTCAGGGCGAAGGGGTGCTGGTGGGGCGACGACAGATTTTCGTGCGAACCTACGGGTGTAACCTGCGCTGTACCTACTGCGACAGCCCGGAAACCTTGAAGGAGTCGGGCATCCCGAGACAGTGCCGGGTGGAAACAGTGCCGGGGAGTTGGACTTTCGAGGGAAGGGAAAGCCTGACTTCACAGGACGATCTCAACGCAATTATCCGGGGCTATCTCACAGAACCGCATCACTCGCTCTCGATCACGGGAGGCGAACCGCTTCTTCATGCCCGATTTTTGCGAGAGTGGCTTCCCGACGTAAAGGCGATGGGACTGAAAACCTTTCTTGAGACAAACGGGTTTCTAAGCCGACACCTGGAAGGCATACTTGATTCGCTTGATTACATTTCGATGGATTGGAAGGCTCCTACCGCAACCGGAATCTCGCCGGAAGCGACGCTCGAAGCCCACCGTGAGTTTCTGATGACCGCAACGCGCAGGGGCAACACTGAAGTTTATGTGAAGATGGTGGTGACACCGAGCACAAGTGAGGCGGAACTACTGACGGCAGTAGAAACCATCAGGGCAGTGAAGGACAGCATGACGCTGATCTTGCAACCCGTAACCCCTTTTGGCACTGAGACAAAGGGCGTCACTCCACAAAAAATGATCCGTTTTCACGCACTGGCAAGCCACCTGTTGCAAGACGTGCGCGTGATCCCACAAACTCACAAGATGATGCAATTACTTTGATTTGTCCCATTTTAATTTCTTTTTTCGACATTTTCGTCGATATTCTCCCTCTTTGGAACTTCTCTCCTTGATTCGCTGTTAATCTTCTCATAGAATGAAAATGCCTGAGTTTTCTCAGATTATTCAGATTTCTCTGCGCGGGACAGTCAGCAAATGTTAATGTTGTTTTTGTCTTAAGCAATCTCCACCTGCAATCAATGATTCAGGTGACTTTTTTGGAAGGTAAGACTCTCATGTCAATCAAAAAACGCTCTGGTTTCACACTCATCGAATTGCTTGTTGTCATCGCCATTATCGCGATTCTCGCCGCCATTCTCTTTCCTGTTTTCGCTCAAGCGCGTGCGAAAGCCCGACAGACCACATGTGTCTCCAATGCAAAACAACTCGCGAACTCCATTATCATGTACTCACAAGATTACGATGAGCAATTTCCGTTGTCTGCAGGATGGTATCCCGGCATCGGCTTTATGACGGTTTATGTGGGGGATGCACCCTATAACTGGCGCTGTGCCAATGGTACCTGTGGACCCAACTATACGAATGCAATGCAGGGCTTCTGGTTGAACTCAACTCAGCCTTATGCGAAAAACTACGATATTGCTATGTGTCCCTCAGCCGGCTTCAAATCATTGTTGGTAGGAACACAGGGGGCAGGTGCCCCTAAACCTGCACGGACTTCTTGGAGTTACAATGGGTTGCTTCACTCACTTTCTCAAGCAGCCATGATTTCCCCGGCGACCTTGCCTGTCCTAACGGAAAGCAATGGGAGTGCCTACTTCGAAGGATTTGTTGCCAACAATCCGTTTTTGCAATGTCCTGTCGTTGCTGATCTCACCTGTAGATTTCAGGTTGGCGGCGAGGGCAATGGTTCAAGTAGCGGGTGGTTCGGACAAGACGCGACCCTCGACGTTCACAGCGGCGGACAGAATTATATGTATGCGGATAGTCATGTCAAATTTAAGAGATTGTCTCTGAACACACTCACCCCCCAATCTACGGATTATCGCAATGAACCCTGGTATAACTATGATGCAAAAGGCAAAGCCGCAGGTGCATGGGCAGCGGACAATCATATCTACTATTTCCGCCCTGATGTTGATCCCACCCAGTGAATCGGAACAAACTCCAAGGAAAACTAATGAAAACAATGCCAAAAAACTTAAAATTCGCTTTTATGCTTACCCTGTCTGTTCTCGCTGGATTCATCATTTCCGGTTGTGGCTCTAAAGCGGAAGAGCCGAATACGACACAATCTGAAAGTGGTAAAGCCAGCAATGTACGAGCAGAGAGCGCGGCACCGGCGAAATCTGCCCGTCCTGCAATGGATACATCGAAGTAGCCTCCTTTGTTATTTGTACAAAAAGAGTTTTTCTATTCGTCACCCAACGGATAGAAGGGCTCTTTCTCGTTTTACAAGAAAACTATCAGGATAACTTCCTCTCTTTTTTAGGCAGACGGGAACTTGATCTACCGAGATATGTGTTAGAATAAAGGTTAAGTGGAAAATTTATATTTTCTGCTTTGCAGTTAGAGACCAATGAGTTTCCGGCTACTTTTTCTTCTTAACGTCTAGAGGCAATCCGCCTCACGACGTTCATTCTTCTGGAGGGTAATCATCTTATGCAAGCACAGAAACGCTCTGGCTTCACACTTATCGAATTGCTCGTCGTCATCGCCATTATCGCGATCCTTGCCGCCATTCTTTTCCCTGTTTTCGCTCAAGCACGCGGACAAGCACGCAAAACTGCCTGCCTCAACAATGCAAAACAGTGGGCTACCTCTCAAATGATGTACCAGCAGGATTATGACGAGGCTTTTGTGCCTTTCGTCTCCTATGGTGCTCCATTGCTTAGAGATGTTGGCACCGTCTATCGTGATTATCAGCCTTGGATGGAACTTCTCAAGCCCTACACAAAGAGTCGGGATATTGCTATCTGTCCTGATATGAAAGATGCTAGCTTCGCCACAGACGCAAGCAACTCGGCTCGTAAGGTGCTTTACGGTGCTTACGGAATTAACTACGGTTATCTGTCTAAGTATGTAGGTCAAGACGTAAATAAACACGATCTGTTTGTAGCAATTTCCAATGCTGCAGTTAACCGCCCTGCCGGCATCGTTTTTGCAACCGACTCGGTAGGAGTTAACTGGGCTAATGCAGCTCATACCAGTGTCTGGACACCGATTGGCACGACGGTTGATCCGCCTGACTCTACGACCAGCCCCAACAGTTTCTATGGAGGAGGATGGGGTGGCACCTGCGGTGACTACACGACCAATTATAGCTATCCAGGTTATGGAGGAACTACTTTCCGACATAGTGGTTCCGGTTATAAGGCAGGACAAATGCCGGATGGTATCGCGAATACAATTTTCTGCGATGGTCATGTGAAGGGACTGAAAGCGGGAGCGTTGGTTGCAGGGACGAACTACTCGCCAACACGCGACTGTGCAACTACTGCCGTTATCAATCCTGACTCTTATTTGTGGGATCCAAGTCTCTAGAGGCTACTTTTAACTTCGAGGTACATAAAAAATGCGTTTCCGACAAGGGTTTTTGAGTGTAGTAGCCCTGATGGTTCTGAGTTGTTCACTGTTCGGTTGCTCAAAATCCGATACTGGTGCTGATGCACCTCCTGGTGCCAATGATGCGAAACAGCCCCCTCGTAAGGCTCCTCCCGGCAAGCCAATGCTTTCACCGGGATCCTCCGGTGGTACTACCACTCCTGGGAAGCCGGGTGCCGCCACGCCGGATTAGTACTTGCTTCATATCTGCCCTGCCTCATCTCAATTGAGGCAGGGCTTTTAGTTTCGTATGATGCAATGTGAAGCAATTATATTTTATAAAATTACGTTAGTGCTTGACATCAGGGTGAAAAGTGCATTTCTGCTGACTTGGTGACGGATCCGTCCTCCCTCAGCGTTCCCGTTGCCCCGATATGGGTGAGGCTCCGTTATAACCCCCGAACTGAGTCAATTTGCCGCAGGAATAAATTCCGCGCTCTGAGGCGTTCCGCCCTGAATTGGACAAAACTCGGACACAAAAAACGTTTCCATTGTAATTTTCACACAGTAACCTTCTGCTCAGATATGGAAAGTTTCGATCCTCGTGAACGCATTTGCAATCGTTTCACCACAGGGTCTACCGGGAATCATCATTTTGCCAACGATGTAACGGATTTACCATGCAGACGCCTCAGTTTCTAATCCCTCCTTCTCTCTGTTTACTCCCTGTGATATAATGAAGCGTAAATAGCCTCTATTCCACATCTCAGGAGAAACAGACCTCACACCATGATCGAACGCTATACCACCCCCGAATTGCGCGACCTCTGGAGTCCGCAGAACAAAACTCAGAAATGGCTTGATGTCGAGATTGCGGTTTGTGCAGGATTGGAACATTTTGGAGAAATCCCCGCCGGAACCACCGCCGCAATCCAAAGAAGTGCCACTTTTGATCTCGCACGTATGGCGGAACTCGAAAAGGAAACCCGGCACGATGTCATGGCGTTTGTCAAAAACGTGGCGGAGGGACTAGGCGAAGAGGGGCGATACGTCCACTATGGCGTCACCTCCTACGATATTGTGGACACGGCACTCGCCCTGCTTTTGCGGGACGCCACTGCCCAGATCATACGACGGGCGGAAGCACTTACGGAAACGATTCGCAAGCGGGCGAGGGAACATAAGCACACGGTTTGCATCGGGCGCACTCATGGAATTCACGCGGAACCCATTACGTTCGGCTTTAAACTCGCCACCTGGCTTGATGAGATGAACCACAATCTGGAACGACTGAAGCAAGCGCAAGCGATGATCAGCGTAGGCAAGATTTCCGGGGCGGTCGGCACTCACGCAAATATCTCTCCCGAAATCGAAGCGTTTGTCCTCCAGAGCCTCGGTCTGGAAGTCGCGCCAATCTCCACGCAGATCGTTTCCCGTGACCGACACGCCCAACTTATGTCCACCCTTGCTATCCTTGCTGCCTCGCTGGAACGTTTCGCCACCGAAATTCGCAATCTTGCCCGAACTGAGATTCGTGAAGTTCAGGAGTATTTCGCCGAAGGTCAAAAAGGCTCGTCCGCCATGCCCCACAAGCGCAATCCCTGGAACAGCGAAACGATTTGCGGACTCGCACGAGTGGTGCGCGGCAACCTGATCCCGATGCTCGAAAGCATGGCGACGTGGCATGAGCGCGACCTGACCAACTCAAGCGTCGAGCGCGTAATTTTGCCCGACACCACCGAACTTCTTGATTGGATGCTCGCGAAATTCGATGTAATTCTCGATACGCTTCTTATCTACCCGGAAAATATGAAGAAAAATCTCGACATGATGGGCGGTCTTGTTTGCTCCGAACAGATCATGCTCGCCCTGATTTCCACCGGGTTGAGCCGGGAAGAAGCCTACTCCGTTGCACAGCGCAACGCCGCGAAAGCGTGGTCAGGAGAGCCGTTCCGCACTTCCATTGAAAACGATCCCACTGTAAAAGAGCGTCTTTCCGCGCAAGACATCGAACACGCTTTCGACATTGAATACCACCTCAAGCACCTCGCGCACACCTTCGCAGTACTGGGAATTTAAGGGTCTGTTGAGGCAAATCTGCATTTGCTCCCTCCCCTTATGCAAGGGGAGGGTTGGGGTGGGGTTAGAAACGGTTTGCCGAACCCTCAACATAGTGCCAACGGTCTTGTTTATCCTTGCGCTAAGCACCTTCGGTGAAGGCGTCCTTCGGACGCGATACGAGAGGGAAAACGAATCGCAACCCCTCCTCACCTCCCCCTTCCATAAGGGGGAGGAAAAAAATTGATGCGCTCACTCTACTGAGCGTAAAGTAAACCTCTAAAAAGAAGTCGTGTAGATTGTGCTTCCCGCTTCAGTGGTGGTTTGCCAGACCGCGAGAAAACGAGATCCGTTTCCGGGTAGAGAAGCAACGCAGGGATCGTCGGCACTGCTTGCCAGAACACGAGACTTCGCTTCTCCCTGCTGTGCATTCAAGTTGCCGCCGCGTCTCGTGAGCCACAGAGAACCCGGAATATTTCCGTTCACTGCAAGCCAACCCTGAATGCCGTCGCCGATCTTTTGTTCCGGTTTGCCCGGTGAACACAGAAAAATTTCCTGTTCCCGTCGCCACAAAGTCAAAGTTTGATCCGCTGTATCGAATCCTAAAGCCCCGCCGTCCATCGGGCAAGCATCCAGCATCCAGGTTCCCCCTCCGAGTTTCTGAGCGGAAGAAAACGTAAGCCCGTCAGACGAGGTAGAGAGGTACATATCTCTGGCTCCTCTGAGTGAGTTGCGCCACATCACCGTCAATTTCCCTTCCGAATTGAAAGCGACGGACGGGTGACAGCACTCACAAACCGTCCCGCCCGGTGAGCGATAAACCCGCACATTGCGCCCCCATGTTTTGCCGCTGTCGCGTGACAGAGACGCGAAAATCTGTGTTCCCTTTTCACGCAAGTCAAGCCAGACAGTCGCGAACACTCCCTTCTCGGAAGCCGCCATGCCGTGCAAGCCCTCTCGTGCCGCTCCCGAAACATCATTGACTTTCGCGGGTTTGCTCCATGAGTTTCCGTTATCTTCGGAGTGCCACGCGAACAAATCTCCGTCCGCTCCGCCGCCTTTCGCCCCGTAAGTCGCAGAGATCACAAGACTTTTACCGGAAACAGCGATACGAGGCCCCCGGCGCATTCCAAGTGCGAGTTTGCCCGCCTCCCCAACCTTCACGGGTGTACCAAAATTGACGCCCTTATCGGAGGAGTGAGCGCAATAGATCGTGTTTTCCACGCCGTAAGCAATCCACACTCCCCCCTCTTTGCCGACGGCGATTTGCGGTTCACGGGCATTAACTCCCATTGGCGAGACACGAACAGGAGAAATGGCTTTTTCTTTTTGAGAAGAAACCGCACAGGAAGGAAACACCGTCGAGGTCAGAAGAAAGACCATCGGTACTATTTTTTTCATCGAGATCATCCTTTTTTGAGAGGTTATGTTTTGGAGAGCGGAACGCCGGTTGCCGACAATCCTCCTCTTGCCCAGAACGTTGCAAACAGCAAAATGGTGGCGGACATCAGATAGGGGGCTTCGATGTGCCAATCGAACAGAATATTGCCGAGCAGGGGCCCCAGCAGAAACCCAAGTGAGCGCACCGACTGCAATGTGCCGAACATTTCGCCCTGACGAGGTTCCGGTGTAGCGGCACTACAAAGGCTATTCAGTAGGGGGTTGGAAATACCGGAGCCAATCGCGTAAACCGTAGAAAGCAGAAACAAAAACGCAAGAGACGGCGCGTAGGGAATTAAGCCGATCCCAATGCTTTGGAGTACACAGGCGAGGCAAAGCAAAAAACGCGCTGAAACTCGCGAGATCATTCCCCCCACTCCCACTACCTGAATTGCCGTGCTCAATAACGATTCATACCCGAAAATTAGCCCGAATGAGTCGGGACCCAAACCGAGTCTCGCTCGAATAAGCCGCCCGAAAGTTCCCTCCAGACACGCCAGGGCAAAGAAAATCAGCGTTGAAAACCCAAACAGAAAGCGCAATTGCGGAAGATCACGCACCAGCGAAAAGTCAAGTCTGAGTGCGGCTTTTTTGCCGGGTTTGTTTTCGGCGCGGGGCGAGGCATTTGGAACGGCAAGGGCAATCCACAACGCCCCCACCCCGGAAATCAGTGCCGCCACATCGCCGAGCAGTACATTTCCCCCCCTTGCCGAGAGCCACCCGCCGATTGCAGGCCCCACGATTAGACCGGAAGTGATCGCAGCACCCATCTTTCCCAGCGCATTGGTTCGGTCTTCGCCCTCCTCGGTGAAGTCGGCAACGTAGGCTTGCGCCACCACGACATTCGCGGCGGCAAACCCTGCCAGAATCCGGCTTAACAGAAAGGCGGGTAAGGAGTGCGCCCCGGCGTAGGCGAGCATAGAGGCAACGGAAAACACACCGCAGATAATCAAAATCGGCTTGCGCCCCACCCGGTCACTCCACCGTCCCCAGAGCGGCGAAACGAGAATCATGACCAGAAAATAACTGGAAAGAATCGCTCCAATAACCCAACCCCTCGCCCCGAATGTTTCAAGGCGTGTTTGTATATCGGGGATCACCATTCCAAAACCCACCAGATCACAAAAAATAGCGATCATCAGTGAGGAACGCGAAAAACGCGAAATTGAAGATGTGACGTGCGAGTTTGCCAAGCGATCCTCTTCCGCAGACAAAAACAGCAAAGCCCTATCCCGGCAAGGCTTTGCTGTTTTTGTCTTTATTTCACCTACATTTTGCCGAAGCGCAAACGGTAAAACACGTTGACTCCGATAGGCGCACTATTGCCGTAATCGAGTTTCAGAGCGGCGGGATACTGATAAAAATCCACGCTTGCCCCGATGCCCTGCTCACTGTGACGGTCTTGCTGGAAGTTGTAGGTCGCACCGAGCGTCCACTTCTTAATCCGGTAATTTCCCGGCGTCGCCAGGGCTACCAACTCGTCTTTTGCGACATTCTCATACCGTGCAAAGAGAATACCCTTTCCCTTTGTGTAAGCACCTTCCAACACAAAAGCGTCTGTGGTGGAAGCCCCGTTTTTCGTGTTCTGCCCGTAAAGTGCCATCAGCGCGAGATTGCCGTCCTTGAGCGATTGATTGTACGCAACGCTCGTGGTGAAACGATGCTGATTGCCGGGGTCTTGCCGCTCCGGGTTGTGGAGTGAGGCATAAGACGCTTGCAGACTCCAGTTTTTCGACGGATTGAAGGTTAGTCGTCCCGCGTAAGAGTCGAAACGAAACGGATCAATGTCATATCTCTCCTCGTCCGGTTCGCGCCCGGTAAAGATCGAGCCTTCCAGTTTCAAGCGATCTTTAAGCGTGACTCCCGCCGTTGCAACGCCATAGGTGATGTGCGTTCCATCGAGCCAGTGGTGCGAAATCGGTGCGATCGGGTTGTCCCATGCCGAAGGACGATGCGGAAACGCAGTGGGCCCTATTGCGGGTTCCCCTGCCGGAGCCAGATAGACAAAGCCGCGCAGGTCTTTTGTGATTGGCTTTGAGTAGGTCGCCGCCAGTTCCATAATTAGATCGTGCGGGTGCTGTCGGTCTTTGAGCGGACGCCCGAACGCAGTTTCACCCGTCTGGAAAAGGTTCGGGTAGCCTCGCTTTCCAATCAAAAGGGGGTCGAGCGAAAACATCGTTCGAATACCGAGCGTATCCTCTCCGAAGTTTCGTTGCGCCATAAACATATACTGTGTTGGCGTGAAAATTTCGCCCTGTCCACGTGGGCCTCCTGGATCGCTCAGCACCCCGTAGGCATTGCCCATTTGCATGGTGCGCCATCGCCCCGACATCCCCATTTTCCCATACATCGG
>JACMPS010000391.1 GCA_014377395.1 Chthonomonadaceae bacterium | reverse complement strand
CGTTTAATCCTTTGAAAGGGCAAAAGGGGATTCCCACTGAGTACAAGAAGCCCAAAATCCCCCTCTGTCCTAAAGGGACAGAGCGCGATTTTTCTTTCACCGCAACGCTTACTTGCGGTTCTGCTGAAGTTGGCGGACCGCAGATTTCAGCGCATCGAGTTCGGCTTTCATCTCGGCATTGTCCGCTTTGATGGTAGCGTTCTCCTTGCTCAATGCCTCCATCTGATTCTGCTGCAAGAGGGTTCGGGCGTTGAGGGTTTTAATCGCTTCGACGGTAACGGGGATCACGCCCTCATAGTTGACCGCTTTGAACCCATCCTTTCCGGTCTTGACCAGTTGAGGCAGTACCTTCTCCATTTCCTGTGCAATAAACCCAAGATGCTTGCCCTCCGTGAAGTTTCGGTCAGGAAAGGCGGCACGGTTCATCTCATACGTTACGCCGCGCAAAGCCAAAAGGTGGGACAGGGCATCGGGAACGGTTTCGATGTTCCGCTTGAAGCGGGCATCGGAGGTAAGATAGTAGCCGTTGTCGGAATAGCCGGTGCTGGCAAAGATATTGCCCTCGGCATAAATTGACCACGCCTGCCCACCGGCAACCTTCAAGGCAACATTGGTTGCTGCTCTTTCTCGAACTCCTACGTTGGAGTTAATGAAGAGGTACCCGGCTGTGTTCTCGAGGACGGTTGTATCGCTTCCCGCCTCATAAGGGCGCACGATAAAGTTTGAACCTCTGTGTTCGAGCTTAAGGCTTGCCCCGGTTCCTCCACCATTATTGACCTCTAGTTTCGCTGCCGGATTGATGGTTCCGATGCCGACACTGCCGCCAACAGGATTGAGATTCAAGTCTCCGTAAGCACCACCCGCCGATTTGATGGCTTGGATTAACGCGTAGCCACCGCTTGCCTGACTGAGCGAGAATTTGAGGGCAGTATAGCCGCCGTCTAGAGCACTGGTTCCAATTATGATGCCTGCCGCGCCCGCGACGTGCAGGGGGGACTGCGGATTGGTGGTTCCGATGCCGGTGTTGCCATTCGAGAGAAGCCGAAAGCGTTCCACATTATTGGTCTTAAAGACAAGCGGCCGGTTGTCCGTCGTGCCGAGAAACGTGTCGAGAAAGCTGCCCGTCACACCGCCGTTGCCGCCGAGAAGCCACGCGGTTCCATTGAGGACGCCACTTGCAAACCGATCAGCGGTGAGACTTCCGGGAGCGATTTTGCTGTTGGTGATGCTCCCATCGGCGACGCTTGCGGAAGTGATCGCCCCATCCTTGACCGCATCGGCTTTCAGGGCGAAGGCGACGGACGCGAACGGCTGACGGGGGGTGAGCGACGCCCCGCCATTGATGCTGAGGTCGAGGTAGAGCGTGGTTTTGGCAAAATCGGAAAGAGGTAAGGGGTTGTTGCGTTTTGCCCACGCTTATCAGTTTCGTGGGTTTGTGGAGACCAAACGCTTTGTGGAAGCGAACGAGCTGCTTTTACACCCGAAAAACGCGATTTCCGTTCCGAGAGAGGAGGACGTGGGGGGAATGATTACGCTTTTTTCGGCTTCACTTTTAAGCGAACGTGACCCGTTGCGCTCTGCCCGAATTCTGCAAAAGGGGATCAGCGAGACTTCAGACCTGGAATATCGAAGTTGGATGCTGGGGGAATATAGCGTTTGTCTTGCAAAGGCAGGGATAGGGTCGGAGGCGTTGCGTTTGAGTGAGGAGGCTTGCCGGATTGCAGGAGACACGAATAAACTCGGTGCGGAACAGTATCGCTTGCGCGAAAAAGCAAGCGTTCTGATGACG
Organism: Chthonomonadaceae bacterium; assembly: GCA_014377395.1. GTDB lineage: Bacteria > Armatimonadota > Chthonomonadetes > Chthonomonadales > Chthonomonadaceae > JACMPS01. Next base: position 29,362 of record JACMPS010000391.1, on the reverse strand, counting down.
CTCAAGCGATATGAGGCGGCACTCACCGCTCTTGAACCGGAGGTTCGTTTGATGGTTTACAGTGCAGATGGATTGGGGCGAAGGCTTTTGCTGGAGGCAGAATGTTTTCTGGGCTTAGGGCTTCCCTCGGAAGCGGCGGATCGTTTGAGCCGTGTGGAAAAAGTCATTGAGATGCGTCGCATGGAGTACCTGCGTCCTTCACTGAAGGCTTTGACGCTCCGCTTGTAACCTTTGCCGAGGAACAATACTCTTCTGGGATCTCCGTTTTCTCCTCCTCCGCTCCTTTCCCTTAAGTTTTATTGGGGAAGTTATGGTTTCTGAGGGCGAGAACACAAATCAGTGCAAATAATGTCTCCCTGTATTTGCGGTGCAGACACTCACCTCTCTCACAATTTTTGTTCTCTTGACAAAGAGAAGAACGATTCCGCCCTTTTCCCCCGTCATCTAGAGAGACGGAGGAATTATTTTCGACTATTTTCCGTAAGAGCGATTTTTTTTGCAGGAATTGCTCTCTTCTTGCGCGAAATGGCTTGACAAGTGTGACCGAATGTGTTAGAGTCGCATGGCTTATGTGGAGAGACGTTGCGCGTCCTGCGGCGCCGTCCCGCTTTTTCTTTCTCTTCCGTTCGATCTTCTCAAAAATGTGTTCTGCATCACCTGAATTTCAACTATCCATAAGGGGGATAATCTATGAGTAGGATGGCTTGCGTCATTGCTCTTGCCGCAGGAGTCGGGTTTGTCGGCGGATTCGGAATTACCGAAACCACTTACGCCGCTCCTTTGCCCGCGATCATCAACGGTTTGCAAATTGCCGTTTCTTCCACGAACGCCGCGACCGTCTCCAAAGACGGCTCCGTTTCGCTCGATGTCACATTCAAGGGCGGCAATCTGCGCTCGGTTGAGTTGCATCTCGATGGCTTTCTAATCAAGAAACAGGCAGTGAAAACACGCGAAAAGCGCGGGGTGATCACCTTTGCACTGGATGGCTTGACCGATGGCACTCATGAGGTTCTCGTCAAAGCCACCGATGTGGATGGTTCTACGGCGACCACCACGACCTCCGTCACCGTAGGTCTTCCGACCCCCGAAGAGACAATCGGCGGGAGCGGAACTCGCTTCACCGGCTTAAACCCGAATCAGATGGTGCAGGGCATTGTCCCGATTCAACTGGAAGTCGAAACCTCGATCAACAGTCCCTACGTCACCTACCTTATTGATAACGAATTCATCGCGTTTATGAACTATGCGCCCTTTGTTTACAATCTAGACACCACCCGATTGTCAAACGGAGTGCACACGATTGGTGTGGAGATCAATGACGGCGAGTCTCTCACTAAAGTGCGCTCCCTTTCGATGAAGATCAATGTCAACAACTCCGGCGGTTTCACTAAGATCAAGCGTGACACCAATCCGCTCAAGGAAACGTTGCCTCCTTCCGTCGCCGAAGCGTCCCTCCCTTCCCTGTCCCTTTTGCCGATGGAGGAGGCGACCCGCCTTCTCAGTAGCCGCATCTTCGGCGCAGGCAATTTCGAGACCCGTTCATCTTCTCCTTCGATCTCCGCTCGACCCGATAGTCGCGAACCTTCTCTTCCTCGTACTCCCCACGCCTCTGAAACCAATAACGCACTTCTCACAATTCCCGCAGAAGCAACGCTGGAGTCAACGACGTCACTCGTGCGTGGTGCGAAACCTGCGCCTCTCACTTTTGAGAACCGATTTTCGACGATTGCACGTCCCGACGGAACCCCGCTTCCTACCGAAATGTCGGGTAGAACGCCCCTCGCCCTTTCTGCCTCCGGCACGCTTGCGGCACTCTCAAACTCAGAGGTATTCGAGTCTTCATTCACCTCACGGGACGGCGTGGCTCGGTTGCCGATTCATCTCAAGCGAAACGGGAATGTCGCAACCCTACCTGCTTTCTCCCTGAACGGCGAAACAAACTCCGCAACGATGGACAAAACCGTCACGGGAATTGCCCTGAACCCGAACGCTCGTAAAATGTCTCCGTCTCCGAAACTTCGCGCCCGAATGAGCCTTCGTGCCATGAGTTCGCTCAAAGGCGGATTTTCCGTTCTTTACGACCTCAAGGAAGTAAATTTCGACGTGACTCCTCATGTGGAAAACGGCGTTCCTCTCGCTCCTCTGCGTCATATCTTTGAGGCGAGTGGCGGCGAAATCGCTTTCTACGCCAAAACGAAAACGGTTCGTGCCGTCTCCAAAGGCACCGAAATCCAGATTCGTATCGGACACCGACAGGCAAAAGTCAACGCGAAAACGGTTCGCATGGAAACCGCTCCCTACCTTGAAAAAGGGCGCACGATGGTTCCCGTCTCCTTTATCCAAGAGGCAATGAATGTCAACGTCTCCTATGATCCGAGTACCGGGCATCTTCTGATCGAGAGCAAAAAATAGTCTCCGTTTCTGAAAACCTACCCTCTTCCAAAAGAAGAGGGTAGCGCATCTAAATTCCGTCTAATGATTAGTAATAACTGACATTACGCACTGCCACTTCACCGGGGTTTGAAAACTCTCGGAAAAGAGACGGTGGGTAACATAAGTTAATAAGTCTCAACGGAGACAAATTCGCTTTCTGTCCTCAAAAAGGCTCCTCAAACAGATGGCGGCTTCCTTCTGTTGTCAAAGATTTTTCGGTTATCAAACTGCATAATGAGATGCAAAGATCAAAAAATCAGTTGCGCTAGCCCTGACTATCGGGTAATTTTTCTAAGAAGTTCGTCTGCTTTGTGTTATGGTGGAAGGGTTCTGCGGAAGTTCTCCAGGGGGAGAGAAGAACAAAATGGCGCAACGACGTTTTATCCAGACAGGACTACTCCTGCTCCTCTGTTCGGGCTGTCGATCTGCTGATCCGGTTTCCGAAGTTCCCCCTGTGAAGCCCGCTCCCGCAAGTCCCTTCCTTTGATGGGAATGAGAACACCCGTCCCTTCTTCAACAAGGTTCAGTCTATCGAGGGAGCGAACTCACTGGCAGAAGCCGAGGCGAAGATGGGAATGAAAGGGAAGCAGGTGCCGGACAAAGAGAAGTATCCCTACTCTCGCGGGACAGAAACCAATCAAAATCCTCCCACTCAAGTGTATCCGCAACCTCAATACCGTTGGGACGATCCAAACAGCCACAGTCATGTCATCATTGAGTTTCCTTCGGAGCAACAACCCATCACCCTTGTCCTCGAAGCCGTTTACTCCTGAGAGAGTCTTTCGGTTTGACTTTTAGTCTCCCGTGTCGTGCGACATGGGAGACTTTTTGTTTGTCTCCTTGTCCGTACGGTTAACCTATGCGGTTTCTTCTTGTACCTTTGAGGGACGAATTCGGAACTGAAACGCCTCGTTCTGTACCCTCGGCGGAGAACTCATCAAAAATTAGATGCGCTTGCCCTGTCTTCCACAGGAAGAGGGTAGGTTTTTTGCTTTTTTTCGGCTATACTTTCCTTATGACCGCACTTGACCGCCTCCGAAAACAAAAGCGTCGCGCCTTCCACAGTCGCGGAATCACTCTGGTTCTGCTGATTGCGGGGATAGCCTACCTCTCCTGGGGACTGCCTTCTCGCTTTGTCAAGCCCGATGTTCAGTTGACGACGCTTCCGTGAAATCTTCCCGCGCTACCACTCCGCTCACCCGGTTTTCGCTCTCTTCCCTCTCCCGGCAAGAGCGAACCGCTCTCCTCTTGCTCGGCGCACTTATTTTGTTAGGGGCGTGGATGAGGTTTGCCGGAATCGGTTGGAGTTTGCCCGATGCTCGGCATCCCCTCTCCACTTATCACCCGGACGAACTGATCAATCTGAGTGCGGCACGGGCGGCGGACTTGTTGCGGGGGCAGTTCGACATCGGGTTTTACAATTATGGAGCGTTTTATTTTTATCTGGTGTCGTTCGCTCAGATTTTGGGGCGCGGTTGGGGCTTGATTCCCACTACGTTGCAGGGGATCAACCCCCTCTCGTCGCAAGCCGCCCCTGAAATGGCGGCACTGTTTCTCACCGGGCGCGTCGTTACCGCTCTGCTCGGTATCGCTACAATTCCCCTGCTGTATTTTGCGGGATCACGGTTTTACGGCAAGCGAACCGGGCTGATTGCAGCGGGGCTTTATGCGATTGCACCTCTCGCCGTTGTCCACGCGCACTTTCTGACCGTAGATGTTCCCGCCACCTTCTTTGTGACCCTGACCCTGTTTTTCTCCGCGAAAATTCTTTTTCCCCGAAATCTTGCGCTGTCCACTTCTACCGAAGAAGATCAAAAACAGCCAGCGTCCCCCAGTTCCTTCCTCTCTCCTTATCTGTTGGCGGGGATTGCGGCGGGACTGGCGGCGGCAACGAAATACACGGCGGTTACGGTGCTGTTGGTTCCGCTCTCCGCCTACCTTTGGCGAAACAAACAAATTGAAGAAAAGAAAGGTGCAAAGCCGTTTTTTCTGATTCTCGGTGGGTGTGTGGTCGCTTTTTTGCTCGGTTGTCCCGGCGTTTTCCTGAACCCGGATGCGTTCTGGAACGGATTACCGAATTTTCCCGGCTCCGGCTTGCGTTACGAATTGCTCGAACATTCACGTACCGGGCATGGCGATCTGTTCACCAATACGGGAAACGGGTGGTGGTATCACCTCTGGATTTCCCTGAGATTTGGGTTGGGGTTGCCGCTCCTGATTGCGGCACTTTTCGGAGTTGGCGCGGCACTCAAGCGCAGAAATCGCGCTGACCGGGTGCTACTCGTTTACCTTCTCGTGACTTACGCGCTGACCGGGCTTTCCGCCGTTCGGTTTGCCCGCTATATGATTCCGCTTTTTCCGGTTTTGTTTCTTTTTGTGGGGCGTCTGCTTTCCGGTCTCAAGGCGAAAACAGAGACTTCTTCCGATGAGAACATAAGACGAATTTTGATCGTCGGTCTCGGTGTGGCAACTCTGAGCGACACAATGATTTTTGTTGATGCAATGCAGAACCGTGATCCGCGAGACCTTGCCGCAAACTATATCGAGAAAAACCTGAAAGGGAAATCCATTGCCTTCGCAAAAACTCCCTGGTTTTATTCTCCGCCGCTTTCCCCTTTGCTCGGTGCCGCTTCCGCCCTACAACGCGCAAAAATGGCGCAGAGTACCGAGTACCAATTCCGTCTTCCCGCCACCGAGTGGAGCCTCGACGTGCTGAACCCCCTTCCTGATGCGGTCATTATTTCCAATTTTGAGACGATGCATGAGGTAGGGCGTCTTCGATTGCCGGAGCCGACGCGCTTTATGGACACCCTTGAAAAGTCGGGGAGTTACAAGATTGTCCCTTTTGGAACGGAAGAGTACCGGATTACGATGAACTACGGTAGCGCCCTTTTCGGTTCTGCGAAACTTATTCCCGAAGACCTGCTGTATGTCGTGCCGAAAATTTATGTTTATCTTCGTAAAGAGAACTAATGCTCTCTTCCACTCAGACAATTTCCGTTAATCGCCTTCGCCCCGTTTCCGTTCGTCCCCTGGATGGACGAGACAGAGAAGCGTTTGACCTTCTGTACCTAAGTAATCCCGTGCGATACATTACGGTGCGGATGAATGAAGAAACCTATGGATTCGACAGCGAAAAAGTACAGAATTGGGGAACCTTTGCTGAGGACGGCAAAACGCTTTGTGGGATTATGACGCGCTTTGGGAACACAATTGTCGCGGTGGATGAGGACGGGCGCAGTGCCGCGCTTTTCGCACTCACCGTAGATAACGAGCGAGGTCTTGCAGGAATGAGAGGCTTTGCGCCCCTTGTGGGAGCCATAGGGGAACAGCTATGCCGCTATGCTCCCAGCCAGCAGGACGCAAGCCACTTTTTGCAACTCGAAGACCCGGTTTCCACGAGTTTGGAACTCTTGAATCGCGCTCGTCGTGCCTCTCTGAAAGACCTTGACGCCCTTGCTCTACTCTACACGAACGCCGGGGAAATGTACCGAAACCGCACCAACATTCACGCAAAACTCACCAATGACCGCGTGTTTATCGCCGAACGCTACGATGTCCGTTCAGGAATGACGCAAATCGTCTCGTGCGCTCTCACCAACGTAGAAGGCACTGAGGCGGGTGTCATCGGTGGCGTCTACACAATGCCCGTCATGCGTGGAAGAGGCTACGCGGAAGCCGTGACCTCCGCCCTTTGTTATGACCTGCAACGTGACGGCAAAATGCCCTGCCTCTACTACGAAAACCCGATAGCGGGGCGCGTCTACAGCAAACTCGGCTTTGTAAAACGCGACGAGTGGTCAGTAATGTTTTTCCGAGTCGTCAATCCTCCCCGAAGGCACACCCCATGAACACAAAGTTTCAATCCATTAACGAACTATTCAAAGACAGAACAAAATCGAAGAGGTGCGCAGGGAGAAATAGTCACCAAATTTCGTCTTTCTATTTGTGCTGTTCCATTTTGCTATGTGGACTACCTTTAACTTCTGACGCACAAACTGTGGGGGTTCCGCTCGGTGGCATTGGGGCGGGAAGTGTGCAGATTGAGGCGGACGGACGCTTTCGAGTCGTTGCGATTTCCGGCGCAGAGCGTGCGCCTTTAGAGGAAATGTCGGGGTTTTTTGCGGCACTCTGGACGCGCACTGCTCTCCGCACGACCGCCGAAGTTCTCGCTTCGACAGGGGTATTCGACCTACCGCTTTCAGTGAGTGCGCCTACTTTTAAGGCACGTTTCCCTTTTGCTTTGCTCTCATATCCTGATCCGGCGCGTCCCGTTTCCGTCACCCTTTCGGCGTTTTCACCGTTGATTCCGTATGATGTGCGAAACTCGTCTTTTCCCGGTTTCTTGATAACCTTCCAACTGAAAAACGAAACCAACGAACCGATTGAAGTCAGTGCTGCCCTGTCGGTGGAGAATTTACTGGGGAGATCACGGGGAGAGGGGGGAGTCGTTTTTGTTTCCGTTCCTGCCGCCGAGGGAAACTTCGGGGGGCGGTTTGTGGGAACAGGAAAGAGTGAACTGGTGGTGCAGGTGCAACCGCCACGCGGCGACGCACTGTTCACGCAAACCGCCACGAATACCGCCAACAAATCGCCCCAATGGTGGAGCGAGTTTGCAAAAGAGGGCAGAGTTTCGGTGGAGGGACAGGGCAACGCAAAGACGATACGCATCACTCCTGAGGCTCGGTCCTCGGTTTTCGCGGTGCGCTTGAACCTAAAACCGCGTGAACGGATCGAGATTCCTTTTTCCGTCGCCTGGAATCTGTCTCGCCCTGCAAGAAAAGACATCAGCGAAGCCTTTGTACCCACTCCCGCCGAAATCTTTCCGAGTGCCCTTCTCTCGGCGCGTGAACTCCTGAATCAGCGGCTTTCCCTGACTGCGCTTACCGAGGAATGGCAAAGCCGAATCTCCAACTCCAACCTTCCCCTGTGGTTGGAGGAAGCACTGATCAACAGCCTGACGCCGCTCAACACGAGTGTTATTCGGGGAACAGAGACACCTTACCTGGTTCTGATGAACGGCGAACAGATAGCAACACCCGCCCAAAGTAGACCCGCTTTGCTCTCCCTTGATGCGCTTTTCCCGACTTTACTTTCGACGCAGTTAGAGGGACAGAATCTAAGGAGAAACGACCTCAGCGAACCGCTTTCCTTGCTTGAAAACGACAAGCCCGATCTTGCCCTTTCTCTGCTCGAACGAAACGAGACAAGCCGCAGTACCGAAGATAAAACTCTGTCGCGCCTCTCCGTCCTGCAAATTTTGCCTGCTTTGTGGGGGTTTCAACACCAGCAAAACGAAATTACGCTGACCCCCCGCCTTCCTGGAACTTGGCGTAGTCTTCGCGCTCCCATTTTCGCACCGGGGTTCTGGGCTTACGGCGACTTTGTTCCTCGTGCGCGTGGCTACTCGCTTTCGTTCCGCCTTGATCGCACCTTTGCCGTTCAGTTCGAGGAAGGGAAAAAGTCGAAACGCCCGTCCGCCGCCCCCGACCTTACCCTTTCTTCGCTCGTATTGCCGTCGCCGCCTCGTGTCGGCAATGCTCCCTCAACCATTTACGCCCGTCTCCGTCAATCCGCACTCGGCGTCCATGTCACGCCTCTACCCGACAACAAAATCCGCGTGACGTTCGACACGCCGCTTCATCTTGTCGCTGGGGACCGCATTGATCTGGAAGCGAAGTGAAAGGAAAGTGTTAAGTGCTGCGAAGGAAAGAGTAGGCATAGCAATTTTTTCTCTTTGCGGAAGAGGAGAGATGCGGAGGGGTTGGAATTCGTTTTTCATACGTGAGTCCGGGGAATTCATTCCCCGGCTACAAAAGCGCAAAGTCCACCTCCGTGGACTCAATGCAAAATACGACGATGATTTCTTGTACAAGGCGGAACCTGAAGAGTGGTGTGTCCGAGTTTTAGCCAATTCAGGGGCGGTACGCCTCCTGGCGCGGAATTTATTCCTGCGGCAAGAGGTAAATATTCGCCTCGCTCTAAGGAAGGAAAAAAGCCGTTCACCTCAACATCCACTTCACAGGTTATAATTGAGGGACAAGAACAGAATGTCGGCGCGTTGGTCTCGTCGAGGGCTGGGTACATCGGTGAAATTTACAAGGTAGCCTGCCTCCATTTTGGTGTGACCCGTAAGTTTGTAGCCAAGTCCGAAAAAGGTTCGGTTTTGATCAAAGCCCATGACGGCTCCGCGTGGCGTCGAGTTCAGGTTCCACAAGAATTCATCGTAGAGAATGCCCGATAGACGCTTCTTTTTGTCGAGTGGCTTCTCAACTCTAAGGCGGTAGGTGCCTCGAAAGGACGTACCTCCCGCTCCTGAAATTGAACGCTCCTCAAGTCGCAACCGGTTGATGAGATCGAAGCCGGGAAAATGGCTTTCCCATAGCAAAAGTTGATACCACCTGTCCTCGGAATTGAACTCAGGCGTAAACGTCGGTGTCCAGGCGTGACCCACCCACACCGAAAACTCCGGGCTGACTTGATAACCGACGGCACCCCGCAACAAAAACCGGGACGTGCGTCCATAATTCTTTCCGAAACGCGGTTGTACTTCGGCTAGAATTCGCAAGCCGTTTTTCCATTTACCGGTGATGAGATATTGTGTCCAGAGTTGCGAGTCCACTTCCTGCGCCGAGAGACACGAAGACAGGGAAAAGAGCAAAACAAAACTGAGGGGAGCCACAAAGCGCAATTTCATGTCGGGGCTTTCTGCGAGGGACAAGAGAGCAATTTCTCTTTCCGACTTCGATCTTATTCAATCCTATCAAATTTTACACACATCAATTCTCTTCTTCACCCGCAACGAGCAAAATATCCACATCACGCAAATTTTTCGTCAGAGCGTTAATGATCGAGCCTCGTACAAACTCCTGCAAAGAACTGCGCTTTGAGTGACCGATGACGATTTCCGTGATGCGGTTTTCTCGTGCATACCGAATAATTTCATCCGCCACGTTCCCCTCGACTTTGACAAGCGGAATATGCAGTTGCGACGCCATTGCGAAATCTTTTTCCAGGATTGCTTTGTGCGCTTCCGTGCAGGGTTTGTCCTGCACATAGAGTGCCACGATTTCGCCCTTCAGTCGCTGTGAAATTCGCCAGCCGCGTCTCAGCAATCGAAGCGATGAGCGAGACGGCGAGATACAAACGAGAATTCTGTCGTGCGTCGCCCAATTTTCCGTGATGTGTTTGTCTTTGCGATACTCCGAAACGTCACTGTCTACCTCCTGTGCGATTTCCCGCAGGGCGATCTCGCGCAAAGCGTTCAGGTTGCCTTCCCGAAACCAGTTTTCAAGGGCGGAAGGCACTTTGTCGGCGGCGTAAATGTCGCCTCGCTCAAGGCGATGAATGAGGGCACGGGCAGTGATGTCCACCATTTTCACCTCTTCGGCTTCGGTAAGAATGTGATCCGGGACAGTTTCTCGCACACGTACCCCAGTAATATCGGCAATCGTATCGTTGAGGCTTTCAAGGTGTTGAACGTTCATCGTAGTCAGAACGTTGATTTTTGCATCGAGCAAGAGTTCGATGTCCTGCCACCGCTTTCCGCGAATGGAACCCGGCACATTCGTGTGCGCGAGTTCGTCTACGATCACCCACATCGGCTTTCTCGCTAAGATCGCCTCGGTGTCCATTTCCTCGAAAACCGTACCGCGATACTCCACCTGTTTGCGTGGCACGACTTCCAGATCACCGAGTTGCGACTCCGTGCCTTTACGTCCGTGCGTCACCACCCAACCAATCACCACATCCTGCCCGCGTTGTTTGCGGCGGCTCGCTTCATTCAGCATCTCGAAAGTTTTACCGACACCCGCCGCAAAACCGAGAAAGACTTTCAGTCTTCCCCGGTTCTCACGTCGTTCGGCTTTGTTGACCCGCGCCAGCAACTCTTCCGGCGTCGGCTTATTTGTTTCAGGCATGGGAACTCCCTTTTGACCTAACCCCCCGCCCCTCCATCCATCAAACCTTCGGTTTCCGCCCTTATACGTTCGCTACGCTCACAGGGAAGGGGGCGGGGGGGGGTTAGGTTACTTGTCCAGAGCCAGATTAAGTTTCAGCACGTTCACGCGGGGTTCGCCGAGAACGCCCAGGGTACGTCCCGCCGTGTTCTCAGTGACGAGTTTCTTCACGGCGTCTACGCTTAGGCTTCGTGCTTTTGCCACACGCGCCACCTGCAATTCTGCGTTGGCAGGAGAGATTTCCGGGTCGAGACCGGAGCCTGAGCGCGTGACGGCATCGGCGGGAACGGGCGTGTTTTCGGCTAAGCCGTTTTCCTTACGATACGCGGCGGCAAGATCAACAAGACCGTCGAAGTTGCCGGGGTCGTCTTTTCCGTCGGCAGTTTTCTTATGAATTCCGTCAATGAGTTTACCGGAAGTCGGTCCTAAATTCGTTCCGCTTGAGTTTGCCGCATCATAGCCGCTTCCCGCACTGGAGGGGCGCGGGTGAAAATACTTCGGGTCGGCGAAATTCTGTCCGATCAGCGAAGAGCCGATCACCTTGCCGTCTTTTTCGATCAGACTACCGTTTGCTTGTGACGGAAAGATGGCTTTCGACACGCCTGTCATCACGAGCGGAAACGCAATCCCCGTGAGGACAACAAACACCAGAACTAACAAAATCGCAGGTTTCAATTCTCTTAACATTCTAAAATCTCCTCAAAGGATTAAGTGTTGAGTGTCAAGTGTTAAGCCACTTCGCTCATTGCAACACTCACTCGTTCATTCTCAACACTTAATATTTGACACTCAATACTCTTACGCCAGATGCAACGTCACCAGAATTCTATCTAAGAGCCAGATCGCGGGAAACGGGATCAGCACGCCACCCAGTCCGTAGATGAGCAGGTTGCGGCGCAGGATCGCCCCGGCATTCATCGGGCGATACGCGACCCCTCTCAGTGCCAGCGGGATCAAGGCAATGATCACAAGGGCATTGAAAATGACCGCCGCAAGGATCGCTGAGTTCGAGTTCGTCAAGCCCATAAGGTTGAGTTTGTTCAACTCCGGGTAGGTGACGACGAACATAGCAGGGATAATCGCAAAGTATTTGGCAACGTCGTTAGCGATGCTGAACGTAGTCAACGCTCCGCGAGTCATCAGGAGTTGCTTGCCAATTTCGACGACTTCGATCAACTTGGTAGGGTTGGAGTCGAGGTCAATCATGTTCCCTGCTTCTTTTGCGGCTTGGGTTCCCGTGTTCATTGCCACGCCCACATCCGCTTGCGCGAGTGCCGGGGCGTCATTTGTCCCGTCTCCGGTCATCGCGACAAGTTTCCCGCCCGCCTGCTCCTTTTTAATCAAATCCATTTTGTTTTCCGGCGTCGCCTGTGCCAGAAAATCGTCTACGCCCGCCTCTTCCGCAATGGATTTTGCCGTGAGAGGGTTGTCTCCGGTAATCATTACGGTCTTGATTCCCATTGCCCGCAGTTGGTCGAAACGCTCTCGCATCCCGCCTTTTACGACGTCTTTGAGATAGATGACGCCGAGTACCTGATTGTTGAGCGCGACGACAAGCGGAGTTCCCCCGACTTTTGCAATGCTCTCCACAATCGGGTCGAGTTCGGCAGGGATACGCCCGCCCTGCTCTTCCACCCACCGTTTTACATTGTCACCCGCGCCTTTTCGCACCTGCACCCCGTCCACATTGACGCCGCTCATACGAGTTTGTGCAGTGAACGGCACGAACTCCGCATCGGCTTCGGTGAGTTCGCGCCCTCGCAAACCATATTTCTCTTTCGCGAGAATGACAATGCTACGCCCTTCCGGGGTCTCGTCGGAGAGGGAAGACAGTTGCGCGGCATTGGCGAGTTCTTCGATATTGACGCCGGGAAGCGGGCGAAATTCCGTCGCTTGTCGGTTGCCAAGCGTGATCGTTCCTGTTTTGTCGAGGAGAAGGGTATTGACATCACCCGCCGCCTCTACCGCTTTGCCCGACATGGCGAGAACATTGTGTTGCATGACCCTGTCCATGCCCGCAATGCCAATCGCCGAAAGCAGTCCGCCAATCGTCGTAGGAATGAGGCACACCATAAGTGCGATCAATGCCGTAATGCTCGGCGGTGCGCCCGATCCGGCGGCGCGAACGGAATAAACTGCATATGGATAGAGCGTCACAACGGCAAGCAGAAAGATAAGCGTCAGCCCGGAAAGCAAGATCGAAAGCGCGATTTCGTTGGGCGTCTTCTGGCGTTGTGCGCCCTCGACGAGTGCGATCATGCGATCAATAAAACTTTCGCCGGGATTGGTCGCAATCTGGATCACGATTCGATCCGAGAGAACTTTCGTGCCGCCTGTGACAGAACTTCGGTCTCCGCCGCTCTCACGAATGACGGGTGCTGACTCCCCGGTAATCGCCGATTCGTCCACGCTGGCGATTCCTTCGATGATTTCGCCGTCGCTTGGGATTACGTCGCCGACTTCGCAAACCACGAGGTCGCCTTTGCGTAAGTCAGGCGCGGGAACCTGTTGCTCTTTCCCGTTGACGAGTTTCCGGGCGACGGTTTGCGTTTTCGCCTTGCGGAGCGAGTCGGCTTGCGCCTTGCCGCGTCCTTCCGCCATTGCTTCTGCGAAATTGGCGAAAATAACGGTGAACCAGAGCCAGATTGAGACCTGCCCGACAAAGAGCGCGTTGCCCTCATGCCCGATCAGTGCCTTGATAAAGTAGTAAGTCGTCATCACCGAGCCGACAAGAACGACGAACATAACCGGGTTTTTTGCCACGACTCGCGGGTCGAGTTTGATAAACGACTCCTTGATGGCGCGTTTGACAATCGCCGGATCGAGAAGCGGCTTTGATTGTTTTTTCGGTGACTGTGGAGCGTTGTTATCGCTCGTTTGTGTGGGTTGATTGAGTGTTAATGACATCTCTTTGCCTGTGATTTATAAGAAGATACGCGAAGATTCGGTATCGTTTCGGTGCGCGATTGTTCCCCGCACAGGAAGTTTGGTGACTTCCACCGGAGAGAAGGATACATTTCCTCCCTGAAAGGGTTCTCTTTTGTGCGGGGGGATGTCCCTTTTGTGAAGAGTGACGCCCCGCAAGTGCGAAGGAAGGTAGTTTTCGCCGTGTTTGATAACGTTTTGCGAGGGAACTTCACCGCCGCAGAGCGCACCTGACTATCCTGATTTGCCCTGGAAGTTTGTTGCCATTGCTGCCGCAACCGCCGTTGTCGAAGCCATTACCGCATTTTCAGTGACCGCAGGAATGAATTCCGCGCCCCGTGTCCTTCGGACACAACTGCCTGTTTATTCTCTTCATAGCGTCTTCCGGCAGGAATTATCGTCTGGATTTTGCTCTGCGTCTGTCCATTTCTCTGCGTTTTTGGTGTCCGAAGGACACGGGGCTTTAGCCTCCCAGCGCGGAATTCATTCCTGCGTAACGTATAGGTTAAAACACCTTCCCCGCGTTCATCTGGAAGTGTTCCACGATGGGTCCCAGAGCGAGTGCCGGGAAATAGGTCAGCGCACCCACGAGAATCACGGTTCCGATCAGAAGAACAACAAAGGTTCCGCTGTCCGTCGGGAAGGTTCCCGATGAGGCGGGAACGAACTTTTTCTGTGCGAGCTTCCCTGCCATTGCGAGCAGTGGCACGATCATCAGGAATCGCCCGATGATCATTGCAAGCCCTAAGGTCACATTATAGTAGGGTGTGTTCGCCGTGATTCCGGCGAAGGCGGAGCCGTTGTTTCCCGTCGCCGACGTGTAAGCGTAGAGAATTTCGCTGAAGCCGTGTGCACCGCTATTGTTGACATTATTATAGGTGGCACCATAGTAGTTGCTCGGTGAAGAGCTGTTGACATGGTTCCATTTTGCGAGGGGAGGCAGTTTCGCCTCGTCCGCCGCCTGTGCCTCTGTGAAAGTCTGCGAAGTGGCACCGGGTGGTAAACTCAGGTTAGTGCCTAACATCGTGAATCCTAAGATGGAAGCATCAAGGACAAGGACAGCGAGGATCGCCATTTTCACCTCGAATTGCTCGATTTTCTTACCGAGATATTCCGGCGTTCTCCCCACCATAAGTCCGGCGATAAAGACGGCGATCACGGCGAACATCAAAATTCCGTAAAGTCCCGCCCCCACACCTCCAAAGATCACTTCGCCCGCCATGATATTGATTAGCGGAACGAGGCCACCCAAAGGCGTGAACGAGTCGTGCATCGCATTGACGGCTCCGCAAGAAGCATCTGTCGTGACGGTGGCGAACAGCGCGGAGTTGGCTATCCCGAAACGGGTTTCTTTGCCCTCCATGTTGCCGCCCGACTGAGTTTCGGTGGCGGCGGTTTGTACCCCGGCTTTGACGAGTCCAGGAGTTCCTGCCGCCTCGTATTTGTATGCTACCCCGACCCCTGCGAAGAACATGATTGACATTGCCGCAAAGATTGCCCATCCTTGTTTTGCATTACCTACCATTTTCCCGAACGTATAGGTCAAGCCCGCCGGGATCAAAAAGATGGACAACATCTGAATGAAGTTGACAAGCGGAGTCGGGTTCTCGAAGGGATGCGCGGCGTTTGCATTGAAGAAACCGCCGCCGTTCGTTCCGAGATTTTTGATCGCCTCTTGTGAAGCGACGGGCCCCATTGCAATGGTTTGTGCCACTCCCTCCAGCGTGGTTGCCTTCACGTAGGGCGAGAAGTTCTGTGGTACGCCTGAAGCCACGAGAAACAGTGTGTAAACAAGGCAAATCGGCGCGAGAACATAAAGTGTGACGCGCACAACGTCCGCCCAGAAGTTGCCGAGTGAGTTGACTTCGCGCCGTGAGAAGCCACGCACAACGGCAATGGCGACAGCGGCTCCTGAAGCGGCACTCATCCAGTTATGGATTGCCAACGCCACCATTTGCGAGAAATACGACATCGTGGTTTCCGGGACATAGGACTGCCAGTTCGTATTTGTCGTAAAGGAAGCGGCGGTGTTGAAGGCAAGATCGGGAGCCATTTCCTTTGTGCCAAAGCCCTGCGGATTGAAGGGCAACAGGCTTTGCGCGCGTAACGCGACATACGAAAAGACCATCCCTACCACGCTGAATGCGAGAAGGGCAAAGGCGTAGGTTGTCCAGCGCATCTCCTGAGCGGGATCTATGCCGCAGACGCGGTAGATGATCCGCTCTAGCCAGCCAAGAGGAGAGGAGAGCGTGTGCTTTTCTCCCTCGAAAACTTTTTTCATATACGCGCCCATCGGCTTTGTTAGCAAGACCAGCACGATAAAGAAGAGCGCGATTTGTAGTAGCCCGTTGGTTGTCATGGGTTAGAACTTCTCCGGTTTGAGCATCGCGTAGAGCAGGTAGACGAGCAACCCGACGGCGACAGCGATAGCAAGAATCATCTCGAACATGGGGGTTCTCCTGTAGGGTTAAAGTTTGTCGCAACCGCGCACATAGGCGGCGCAAACGGCAAACGAGAGAACGGCGACGATCACATAAAGTACGTCGATCATAAGTTACCTCTTTGTGGATTTGTGGGAACGCTTAACGAAGTATCCCGGAATGAAATAGAATACAAGTAAAATAATGTAAAGAGCAATTCCAATCAGTGCATCCATTTCTGTCTTCTCCAAAAACAAAAAAAGACCGAAAATGACGGGTTCGGTCACTCAAGGTAGAGTCACTTTTCCGTGCATTTTCGGTCTCCATTGCGCTTCATGCCTCCCAGTTTGGGAGGTCATGCCTCGTGTTCGGCAACCAAGTTTTTTATTTGATGTTAGGCATCAGACCGTTAAGACGGTTTAAGTCCTGCCTGAGCAACCGCTTTTCAAGATCGGTTTCTAAAATGTAAACCTCGACGAGCTCTCCGGCTTCTGCGTTCACGTCTCCATAAGAGCGCAACACGCGACATCCGACAATTCCTGCAATCATCGTTTCCATTTCGGTACAAATGATACGGCGCAGTTCCGTGCGCGATTGTTGCACGAGTTTGCAACCCTCTTCTGTAGCGATAAGGTGCGCCTCGGCGGGGGTAAGAATGCCGGTACAGCGCACAATTGCCATTTCCCCGACGATATAAGCACGTACATCGGTGGCTCCGCGTCCGATCTGTTCGCGCTGTGTGCGAACGGTGGCGGCGGCAATTTCCGCTTCCATCGTGCCTTTCGTAATTCGAGTTGCGGACTTTGTTTCCATAATGAAAAGAAAAAATCCAGCGTCTCAACAGAAACACTTCCGCCTCGCGGAACTCTCTGTGAACGCTGGACTAGTCGCGCACTGGACAGTTTCGGGCTGACCCTTACGCTCATCTTCCAGATTGTGACCGTCGCCACACTGTTTGATTGCAGGGACAGTTTACTCCCGTAATCGCAATTTGTCAAGCCCTGAGCAAAAAATGTCACAAGAGTAGGCGCTAGCGATCCAAACCGGAGAAAAAGTCGGCACTTCCCCACAACGGAAACGTATAATCCGAGAGAACAGGCACGGGCACAAACTGAACCCGTCTGTCCTCACGCACCTCCGCCGCGAAAATCTGTAGGCTGACGGTAGGCTTATGGCTTTTCATTAGTGTGGCGACCCGGCTCAGGTCTTCCGCCTGACGAAGCCGCATCTCGCCGACGCTGTTCCCCGGCATCTTCCGCAGGTAGTCGGCACAACGGGCTTCGGAAGGTCTGCTTCCCTCAACGGGCCCATGTACAATCAGAATAACGCGCTCCAACCCATGCGCGTCAAGCAAGAATTTTGCTTCATCCTGAAATTGGACGCCTCGAAAGTGGGAGATCGCCGAAGAAACAAGCGCACCGGGTCCACCAGGCGCATAAAGACGATCATAATCTTCAATGCCCAGATGATTGAGTAGAAACTCGTCGAGGGCTTCCTGATACCGCCCATCGGAACAGGCGACAACCAGAATATGAGGACGCTCTTGCCGCCACTTTGCCGAGGTCATAAAAACCTTCTCTTCTGTCGGGGGAATGTGAGTCATAGGGTCTCTTTCGTTGGAGAATTTGTTGTCTGGCGTCCCGGATTGGAGGTTGTCCGGAGGTTAAAACCTCCGGCTCTCAAGACGCGGAGTCCACCTTCGTGGACTCAATGCAAACTTCCCTCTCAGTCCACGGAGGTGGACTTCGCTCGTGTGTAGCCGGGGAATTTATTCCCCGGTAAACTCATTTCGCGCCCTTATCGCCCACAAATTTATTCCCCAGTTTC
Source organism: Chthonomonadaceae bacterium (assembly GCA_014377395.1). Lineage (GTDB taxonomy): Bacteria > Armatimonadota > Chthonomonadetes > Chthonomonadales > Chthonomonadaceae > JACMPS01. The sequence continues at coordinate 11,799 of JACMPS010000391.1, read as the reverse complement.
CCCCTAACCGACAGAGGGTTCCACCGGATTGAAACTCAAACGATAAGGCGCAATCAGTTCCGTCACCCCTTTTACCTTGATCGGTTCGCCGAGTTGAATGGTGGCATCGCCGGGAATAGCATCGCCCGCCGCCGCATGGACACTTTCGCTCATCACGACTTCCCCTCCTCCCGCCAGACTTTGCAGTCGCGCACTCACCACCACCGTCAGCCCCATTGCCGTATAACTCAACTGCTCATCACTTCCGACTAGCCCCGTAACTGCCTCTCCATAATGCACCCCGATTCCCAAATGCAAAATTGCCTTGCCCTCCCGCGCACGGCGTACCGAAATACGGAGGGCTTCGCGTTGCATTTCAATTGCGGTTCCGAGGGCGTGAGGAATGGTTGCCGTGAGACCCTCACTGTTGATCGGGAAAAACGCCATTAGCCCGTCTCCGGTATACTTGTCCAGAATCCCGTTTCCGGCGCGAAGCGCAACGGTGAGACCGCCCATATATTCGTTGATTGCGGAAATGACTTCCTGCGGATCACGCGACTCGGCAAAGCCCGTGAAGTTCCGCACATCCACAAAAATCACGCAAACCTGTTGCTTCACCCCACCAAGTCCCAACAACTCCGGCTCGTCCAGATACTTCTCGATCACCTGTGGAGACACAAACCGCTTCAGCAGGGCGCGATTACGTTCCCGCTCATCCCGCTCTACACTGTAGCCCGATTGCACCACAAACACATAAGTCAAAAGCAGACCGAGAATTAGCGGAACCGGATCGAACCACACCTCTTTCACCAAAAGCGTGATAAAACTGGAGGCGACAATCGGGAGAAGGGGAGCCGCCAGCCGCCATGCCGCATCGAATGGATTGTTGCGGTAGGTGAAATGTCCGCCCACCACGCACAGTACCAACGTCAGAAAGAACAGTAGAACCGGAGAAAAACGCTCAATGACGCGCTTCGAGTAGAGGGCTTCCGTCGTGTGAGCAATCACCTCGATACTGGAGATTCTGCCCATGAACGTTTCCTGTGAATCACGCACCAACGCATCAAGAAACACAATCTTTCCCCGACACGCAAGCCCGGTGGTTTCCCACTCCGCACCCTTTTTGCCCTCCTTTTTATCCCCTACCTGACGCAAAAGGTCTTCGCCGTGCTGAATATCACTGTAACTCAAGTGGAGAATGTCTTTCTCCAGATCCATTGCCCCGAAGTCCACGATCACCCGCCCCTGTACCGCAATCGGGAATGAAGCTCCTGCGATTATGGCACGGTCTTCAAGAGGGAGGGATTGTTCCTCATCGGGACTATCGGTCAGTGCCGCAAAAAGACGGGGGGCGGCATTCAGTGCTTCTCTACGCCCAATTTGCAGGCAGGGCAAGCGGGTGGCTCCAAACGTTTCCTGCGTGAGCGAGACGACCGATTTTGCCGCCTCTGCGATCTTTTGCTCGTTTGCCGTCAATTTATGAAGGCTTTTGGAGGTTCCCTGCTGTGTTCGGTTGGGAACGATTGCCACAATCACATTGCCTGCTTTGCGGATTGTGGCGCAGAGTGCATCCACTTTTTGTGCGGTGTTCGCTCGTTGGGTGGCTTCTTTGTACTGAATTGCCTCAAAGCGATTTTCGTTTGCACGCAGGTTTTTGATATCAAGCGTGGGCAAGGGAAGCACGATCCGCTTTGCCCCGTACTTGACCAGTTCTCGAATAATGCGCCCCTGTATCTCACATTCGTCGCGACGATACAGAGATTCGCGGCGCAAACTCCGATCCATTTCCAGAATGACGAGCGGTGCCGGAGAATTCGGCGAACTCGCGTCAAGTGTACTTCGAACCTTACCGCCGCCAACAAAACGCAGTTGGTTGGGCGCAGGGGGATTCGGCGAACTTGCGTCGAGTGCCCCGGTCTTTCGGTTCAGGGGCAAAGTGTCCGCCAGTTTCATCATGGAAGTTAGTACGCCTGTTTGCAGGGGTTCGAGCAGGTGCGCCATACTCGCAGAGAGGATGAACAAAGCCGCGATTCCACCGAGCAAACCCCCGCGAAGGCTGACCGAATACGTCTTCCCACGAAACGTAATCTTGCGGACAAGGGTGCGCGACCACCGACGACTAAGCCGTTTGCTGAGGGGATAGGGAACGTTTTGCACCTTGAGAACGAGGGCGATCAGCAACAGCGAAAAAACCGCAAATCCCCCCGCCAGAAACGAAAGCGGCGTGAGAGAATTAGGGCTGAAAAATCGACTTGACACCGCCTCTCCGAAGTGCCGTTTAAGCCAACCATGCACTAAAAAAAGCAACGGCAGAGTGATTGCAATCAAAAGCCAATGAACGGAAACCCCGTACCGCGTGGCTTCTTCGATCAGTTCCGGGCGGCGGCGATACGCATAGGCTCCCAGAGCGGCACCACTCAGGGAGATAAGCGCGAACAGCCCGCACAGAAACGGAAACAAAACCAGCACCCCGACTAAAAACAGGCTGTAAGGAATGGGCGCGTTCTGCGAAACCAGCGTATCGAAGGCGGAAAGCAAGCCCAGCGTGGTTGCGAAAGCCCCCACGATAGCCCATTTGGTGGCTGTTTGCCAGCCCTTGATTACGCACCGGGGATGAAACGCACCCCAAATTGTTGCCACAAGAGCAAAAATTCCATTCGCCATTACCCAAACCACAAGCCCCATTTTGTTGAGTGCGGGGGTACGATAGAGGATCATCGCCGCAAAGATCGCCGTTACAAGCCACAGCCGCCTCTGTTGTCGGGTGGCGGTTCGGTATTTTTCCTGTATCGAAAGCGTTGCAAGGCGAATTTTGTTTAGCATGGCGTGTTCGGTATGACTACGGGGCGGAAAGTAGAGGCGTTTCACGATTGTTTTTCAACAAACAAGGGAAGAATTCCTGCACTCAGTCCACTGTAGGGGCGTCGCCTGTTGTGATTGAGACGCCTCAGTAGCCGGGGAATAAATTCCCCGGAGTCTTTTACCTGCGGTCTAAACCTCCGACATCCAAGGCGCGAAGTCCACCTACGTGGACTGAGATTGAAACAGAAAAACCATTGTCTCCAAAAAAGGAGACAATGGTTTTCGTATTTTAGAGCAACTCCAATGCCTAATCCGCCACAAAGGGCAGAAGGGCAAGGTGTCGCGCTCGCTTGATTGCTTCCTGCACCATTCGCTGATGTTTGGCGCAAGTTCCCGTAGTACGACGGGGAACGATCTTACCGCGCTCGCTCACCAGTTTATGGCGAAACTTGCTCGAAGTCATCTGCTTGTAATCCACCGCCGTCACTTTGTCCACACAGAAGATGCAGACTTTGCGACGAGGACGACGGAACTTATTGTTGGGACGGCCCCCGGGCCCGGAGCGTTCGCCATCGCGCCCACCCCGGTCTCTGTCGCCGCCACTCCCACCGCCACCGGGTCTCCGGGACGGGCCACCTGACATGGTCATTCGTTTACCCCAATTCCTATCTCAGAGGACAGACGCGGGGTACGCGCTACTCATTCATCCGCAAAAGGATCGGCATCATCCGACTCATCCGCCGAGGGGGGCGGGGGAGCGGAGCGAGATGTGCGAGTAGGGTTTGGAGAAGACGGAGCGGAAGCACGAGCCGCCGGAGCGGAGGGTTGTGACGGAGCATACTCTTCGCGGTTGGCATCGTCTCCAGTGCGGCTTCCTGCATCGTCCTGACGCGAAGAAAGACTCTGGATGTTGTCCACGATGATCTCAAACGAAGTGCGCTTTTGTCCTGAAGCCTGATCTACCCAAGAACGAGTTTGTAAACGTCCCTCAATGGCGATTTTGCTTCCCTTGGTCACGTACTTGCTCATGTAATCGGCAGTGCGCGAAAACGCCGTAATGTTGAAAAAGTCCACCTCATAGTCGCCACTCTCGTTTTTGGTAATGCGATTGACGGCGATTGAACTACTTGCAATTTGCAAGCCAGCGGGGGTGTATTTCACTTCCGGGTCACGAGCGAGATTGCCGACCAGAATCACGCGATTGATTGCCATTTCCGAATTCTCCTTATCCTGACGAAAACTTTTGCGAAACGCAAAAACTTCCGACGGTCCTTAAACTTGTTTTGTAACGAGTAACGGCGTACTTTACGCCGTCCCTAAATTAACTCTTAAAAAGTCGTGAAATGCGGAAAAGAATTTACAAAATAATTTCCCGTGAACTTCAGACTACTCCTCATCGTCGTTCTGACGCAAGATTAGGTGGCGAAGGGTATCATCACCAATGCGGAAAATTCGGTCCAGTTCTTTAGGAACTTCGTTTCCCGACGTAAACTGCATCAGGACATAAAATCCCTCACGCTTTTTGCTGATTGCGTAGGCTAACTTGCGGCGACCCTTTTCCCAGCGTCCTGCTTCGGAAACTTCACCGCCGCCGTCCGTCACGACCTTCTTATATTTCTCAATAATCGCTTCGACATTTTCGTCGGGCGTGTCGGCGTCCACAATATACATTGTTTCGTAGTGGCGCATCTTTTTATTCACCTCCCCTCGGTCTAAAATCACGCTCTCACTTTTCATTCGATCCGCTCTCCTTGAGGGAAAGTTAGGGAAGTTATGAAAGAAAACGTGGTTCGGCTCCGGCGCGACCGGAGCGGGAAGAAGCACGACGAAAAGGGGCGAATCTTTTGTCCAAATTTCTTTCGGTCTTGCTTCTCCAGAGAAGTTTCGAGCCTGAGAATTTCGTAACAGTGCCTATTTTATCACGCTATGATACCGTAGCACGCTCTAAAAAGCAAGAGCGGACATTGATAAGATAATTTGTCACAGATGAAACTTAGGGTAATATATTCCCGTAAATTTACTGTTCTCTTTGTGCTTTTCAGTCGTCATTCATAGATTGCCATTCAAAGATTTACGTTTACTTTTGTTATCGCGCTCCCTTCCGCTTTTGCGTGACTCTTTTTGCATGACTCCCTGTGAGGGTCGTTGTGAGGATTCAGATGTCCAGTCTACCTACAGGAACCGTGACATTCCTTAAAACAGATATTGAAAATTCTAACCGTCTCGGTGGCAGGCAGGATGTTTTTGATCGTCATGGCGCCATTATTCATAGGTGCGCCCAATCCCATTCAGGAACGAAATTTTATGATGGCGGCGACGGCTACGGCTTTGTTTTCGAGGAAGTAGCATCTGCCTTGAAGACGGCGGCAGAAATCCAACAACTTCTTCAACAAGAGGACTGGGGCGCGTTGGGATCATTGGAGTCTGAGCATCGCACTCGATTCGACCCTTGATCCTGTTCTTGTTAATGAGGAAGACCCCGGGATATTTCATGTCTGGGAGGAGTACGAAGGAGCCTCTTTTATGTCGGAAGAAAACGCCTTGAAAATCCTGCATGATTACTCCGATCTAAATCTTGAACAAGGTGAGACGTGAAATAAACTCTTAAACTGAGCGAAAGAGAGGGCTTCCGATGCCCTTAAATCGGGTATCATTGCCCTACCGATTTTCGAGATCGGTAGGGCAAAATCGCGTTTTAGAGGAGTGTTGTGCTTTATGTCTGTTTATCGCTACGCCATCATCGGCACGGGACGCCCGTGGAAATCCGACGGAGCCACCGGGTTTGGAATGTCTCATACGCACCAGCACGGGTTTGCAAAAACGGGAAGGACGGAACTCGTCGCCGTCGCCGATGTCCGCGAAGACAATGCTCGCCTGTTCCTGGACAAGTATAACGTAGACGCACCAATTTTCACGAATTACGAAGAAATGTTAGCTGAGATCAAGCCCGAAATCCTGAGTATCGCCACCTGGCCTCACCTTCATGCCGATATGACTGTCGCGGCGTGTGAGGCGGGCGTCAAAGCCATTCACTGTGAAAAGCCAATGGCAACAACCTGGGGCGACGCAAAGCGGATGAAAGCGGCGGCGGATGCAAACGGAACGATTGTCACGTTTAATCACCAGCGGCGAAATCTGGAAGCGTTTCAGAAGGCGCGGCAAATCATCTTGAGCGGCGAACTCGGCGACCTGACTTTAATGGAGTGTGAGTGCGGCAATCTGTTCGATTGGGGGACGCACTGGCTCGATATGCTTTTCTTCTTTAATGGCGACGTTCCGGCAGAATGGGTCATCGGGCAGATTGATCTCAGAGAACCGGATGTCATTTTCGGCGCACCAATGGAGCAACAGGGACTTGTTTACTGGAAATGGACAAACGGCGTTCGCGGGATCATGGTGACGGGACATGACTCGAAGCTAACGACGATGATGCGCCTTACCGGAACAAAAGGCATCATCGAACTCCCTTCGGAAAACGCGCTCAAGGTGAGAACCGAGCAGGATTCCGATTGGCGCGTCATTCCTATGATCGAAAATATCAAGGGGAGCGACCCAATTGATCTTGCCTGTGCCGACCTAATCAAAGCCCTTGACACTCCCGGCTATAAGCCGTTACTCTCGATTGATTACGCGATTCAACACACCGAAGTGATTTACGCCGCCTACGAGTCGAGTCGTTGGCGAGGACGCATTGACCTTCCGTTGAAAACCGAAGACTCGGCACTGGTTTCGATGCTGGAGAGCGGCGAGATCGGCCCGAAACGCAGAGCACAACCCTCCGTACAATAGTTGGGAGGTATTAAGAAAGTTTTTGCCCAAAACGAAATTCGGCTATTGGTGTGTCCGCAGGACACGGGGCGTACTCGCCTCCGAGCGCGGAATTCATTCCTGCGGCAAATGTGTCAACTTTACCCTTCCACACTTCTATAGAGATGAACAGGTATCAACAATCAGAGAAAGGAGTGACAACCTTGCGAATTTTACTGACGGGCAGTGCAGGACGCATCGGGCAACGGCAAACCAAATACCTGCTTGAAGCGGGCTATGAAATCCGTACCTTCGACAAAACAGCAAAGAAAAAAGAGTGGGATTGGGAACATATTTCCGGTGATTTACGTGATCTCACCACTGTCCGCAACCTGATGAGCGGCGTAGACGCAGTGGTGCATATGGGAGCGATTGCAAACGATCAGCGCGGCAATGACGAGGGCGTTTTCGGAACGAACGTGATGGGAACCTGGAATATCCTGCAAGCCGGACTTGAGGCGGGCGTCCGGAAATACGTTTTGTTTTCAAGCGTCAACGCATTGGGAGCCGTCGGGGGGCATCGCTCTCCGGTTCACCTTCCCATTGGCGACGATTACCCGCGTCACCCGATGACTCCTTACCAACTGTCCAAACACGTTGGGGAGGACATGGGGAGTTCGTTTTCCGCAAAACACGGAATACAGGCGATTTCGTTTCGTCCCGGCTATGTGACCCTTCCCGAAAATTATAAGGACATGGTCAATCACAAAAAAGAAAACGACAAATGGGGCAAAACTGAGTTCTGGGGCTACATTGACATTCGCGATGTGTGCAACGCCGTGATGTTGGCTCTGAAAAACGAGACAATTAAAGCGGACGCCTTTTTATTGATGGCTTCGGACACTTCGGTTTCAACACCGTGTCGTGAACTCGTCGAAGAATTCTGGGGTGAAATTCCCTGGATCGGCGACAAAGGTAACTACTTTGCAGAAAATCCGAACCGTAGCCTGTTCGATACCACTCACAGCGCGGAAGTGCTAGGCTGGAAACCGGAACATTCGTGGCGCAACCCGTCTTCACGCTGAAGGTGCGATTGGACTGCGAAAAAGTTAATTTCAACGCAGTCCAAAACATTTGATGGAATGAGAGTTTACTGAATCCAGCCACTTATGGGGGTAAACTCTCTTTTATGTTCCCCAATCACGACCGTCTTTTCAAGCAATTAATTTCTACCTTTTTCATTGAGTTCATCGAACTCTTTTTGCCGCAAGTGAGGGAGTATCTGGACGGCGAGGTTGAAATTGTTCCACTGGACAAGGAAATCTTTACGGATATTACCTCCGGCGACAAGCACGAAGTAGACCTGCTGATGAAAGTAAAGTTTCGTGGACAGGACGCCTACTTTCTCATTCACGTTGAGAATCAGGCATCGGCACAATCCGATTTCCCCCGGCGGATGTTTCACTATTTTGCTCGCCTTCACGAAAAGTACGGGCTACCAATTTATCCAGTCGTCATTTTTTCGTTTGACACACCGCTTCGTCGTGAGCCACAACAATACGAAGTCGCCTTTCCTGACCGAAGTGTGTTACAATTTCAATATCGGGTGATCCAACTCAATCAACTTTCGTGGCGAAAATTTGTGAACACACCAAACCCGGTGGCGTGTGCGCTGATGGCAAAAATGAAAATGAAGCCAGAGGAGAGACCAAAAGTCAAACTCGAATGTTTGCGGTTACTTGCAACTTTGAGGCTTGATCCGGCAAAAACAAAACTCATTGGTGGGTTCGTTGAAAGTTACCTGACGCTCACCGCAGAAGAGTTGAAACGGTTTGAGCGTGATCTGGAAAAGTTGGTTCCGCAGGAAAAGGAGAGTGCAATGGAAGTACTGACCTATTGGGAGAAAAAGGGACTTGAGGAAGGGTTACAGAGAGGAAAAGAGGAACTCGTTTTTCGACAGATGCAACGTCGGATCGGTGCTTTCTCATCCGAGACGCAGAAGCGATTGGAGGCGTTGACTTCTGATCAGCTCAACGATCTCGGTGAAGCTCTACTCGATTTCACCTCAAAAGAAGATCTGGAAAACTGGTTTTTGGGCATCAAAGCGCAGTAACCGGCTGTAAAAAATTTTAAAGTCTTCCCCTTCGTGAAAATGTGAGGGGGAGATAATTTTAGAGACAGGGGCGATTTCACCCCCTCCTAACCTCCCCCCTTCCGTAAGGGGGAGGAACAAAATTGATGCACTTTGACGGCTCTTAGCGAAGGGGAGGAAAAAGAGCGAGGGGCTAACTCTTCCGCTTGAATCAGGGAAACGAGACCTAGCCGCTTGTAAGCCGGGACTACTCCGCGAAGTTATCGAGGCTGGGCCCGTCTGAATTTACCTCGACAATGCGCCACTCTTGCGATTTGACTAGCCCCAGATAGTGCGAAACCTCCTCACGCCGAAATCGCATCATCAGATTTGCGTTGTAAAGCTCGCTGGTCGCATCGTTCCCATAATCCTTGACGACAACATGAAAATTGACCTGTGCCTCGCTGTCTCCCCCCGAAAATTTAACGTTGTCCGTTGTCGCCTTTAACTTCCCCGTACTACGAAATGCCTTCGCCAGCATAAACCGAATCTGCTCTTCCTTTAAACCATTCAGTTTCACGCCCGGACTTGACGAAACCTCGCCAAGCAACATTCCGGCGTCCTTTTTTTCGACGGCGGTTTCCATTCTCTGGAGCAAGGCACTCGCTTTTTCCATTGTAAAAATTGCTGGCTCCGTGCGAGTTAGCCGATAACCGAGAAACAACAAAGCGAACAAGGCGAAAATACCACCGAGAGCAAGGCGAGAGCTGGTTTTCATGAGAGTTTCTCCTGAGCGAGAGTTTACGTAACGTGTCCTTTTGTTGTGTGAACCCTCAAGCCCTATTTCACGACAAAAAGAGTAGCAGGAACGCGGTCTTTGCTCACACACGTAACAGAGTGTAACACTTTATCACACGGTACGAAGGGCAAAACCTATTCGTTTCGTCCTCTTCGTTGTGAAAGACGAAACTGACTTAGAGAATTCGCACCTCTGCATAGAACGGAAATCAGGCAACGATGCGCGACGAGAAACGGCTGATCGCACGAATAGGACAGGGAGACCGCAAGGCTTTCGAGGAACTTCTCGACGCCTATGAAGCGCGTGTCTACCGTCTCGGCTTGCGATTTACGGGCAATGTCCCCGACGCCGAAGACATCACGCAAGAAATTTTTCTCGCCGTCTATCGCTCGATTGGCGGGTTTCAAGGCAACTCCGCACTAGGAACCTGGATTTACAGGGTTGCCATGAACCACTGTCTTGATTATCGCCGAAAGCGCAAACTGGAAACGTTGCCTCTCGACGAGGAAATCAGTCTTGCCACACAGGATTGGCGCGATGACCCTGCCGCTTCCGCCGATAAGCGAGAACTCGCCGAGCGAGTGGAAGCCGCGATCAATCGGCTGTCTCCTGCACATAGAGACGTGATCGTACTCCATGAATTGCAGGGTTTGACGTATCAGGAAGTTGCCGCAACCCTTAATTTACCGGTGGGAACCGTAAAATCTCGCTTATCGAACGCTTTTAAGCGGTTGCGGGATTTGCTGGGCGGCTATGTTTACGAAGGAAGAGGCGTATGACAACTGACGCACACGAAAAATCGGAACACAAAATAACGAATGAATTAAAAGCAAGCCTCGACGGTGAGCTTTCGATTTGGAGAGCGGGGCGGGTGCGTTTGCACCTCCTTCGTTGTGCGTCGTGTCGAGAAGAGAGGGCGTGGTTACGCCGATTGGGGAGCGAGATGAAGGAGTTGGAGCGGGCAACACCACGCCCGGAATTGCGAGCAAAAATTCTGGCAAGTCTGCCGGAAGTCACTCCGTTGAACGCCCTTGAACCGGCTTCGGGGCGTCATCTTTTCAAGACAAATACCGCCTCGCCACGCTACGCTCTCGGCGTTGCGGCACTGGCGATTATCTCCGTGCTGATGACCGGGAGCGTCTATGCTTATCGTCGCCACACGGGAACGGCGGCTTTGCCCGCTTCCAACCCGGTGTCTCAGATGGCTCAAGTTCGTCCTTCTCCCTCCGTGTCCTCCAAACAGCCAAAAGCAACGATTGGTCTAAGCGCAATCAGAGAGGAAATCCCTTCTTTCACTCCACGCGCAGACGATCCATACAGTGCCGCAGCCTCGAATATGGTGGCGGACGATGCAAAGCGTGAGCGATTGGAGAACGAAAGACTAAAGCGAGAAGAGCGTCATCGTCATGCAACCCTCGTCGCGCAGGGCAAACCTACCGTCGAGACCCCCGTGCTGAAACTGGCGAGTGCAGAGGGGGGAATGACTGGAGAAGGTTTTCTGAACTCCTTTCGAGCAACTGTTGCAAAGGTAGACGGCAAAATCTCCGGAGTTCCACAAACAGGGCGTCTTGAAAGAGTGACAGGCAATCCGGCAAAGACCGAACGTGAAGTCGCGGTACGGGTTCCCGCAGAAAAAGTTGAGGAGTTTCTGAACGCCTTGAACTCAGTAGGACGTCTCACGAAAGCGGAGGGGAAAACAGGACTACGAACCCCGCCCTACTCGATGACCTCGAATGATGAAATCGGAACCGCCATTCCCCAGCAGATGATGGGGAGAACCAATTCAGCCGGTCGCCCGAACGTCGTTGTCGTTCAACCCGACCGAAAAGGATATGTTCTGTTGCGGGTGCGCCTGACGCCGTAACAGAGAAAAATGCAGAAATATTCACCGGATGTGAGGGGTAAAGCGCATAATACTTCGCTTACTCCCTCACTTTTTTTTGCGCGTCCACTTGATTTCCTGCCGTAGTGCAGAAACCAGAGCGCGTGAAACCGCGCCCACCGGAGTGCCGTCACTGAATGCCGCCGCCAGTGCGTAAAGCGTGTGGGGCGAAAACTGCTCCTCGTTGGAGAGCGCGTAGATCGGTTCCCATACATCGGGCTTGAACTTCGCCTTGAATGTATCCAGTCCCTCGAAATTGTAAAAGCGTTTGCCGTGTGCCCGCATCCAACGAAACAAAAGCCGAAGCCAGAGTTGTGTCGGGGTCACTTGGAGGGCGGCACGACGCGAAAGCGGAGCCAGCCCCAGTGTCACTGTTTCGTATCCCTCCGCCGCCAACGTTTGCATTGCCCCCTGCACCAACAATTCTGTCGTTCCATTCGGAGCGTTTTTGCCCCGCACGATTTGCTCGATCAGCCACCCGTTTCGCCGGGGGATTGGCGTTGAAATCAAGAACCCAAT
>JACMPS010000390.1 GCA_014377395.1 Chthonomonadaceae bacterium | reverse complement strand
GGTGTTGAAACCTTCCAAATAATTCCAGACCAGATGCAGGGGAGGTTGCCAGAGAGTCGCCTCCTGGTCGGAAAGAGGCGGGGCAGAGTGCGAATACGTCCACGAAATCTTACCCATCTGGAGAAACTGTTTGTGATCGTTTGCACTAACACCAGACGATTGATAGCTCTCTCCTTGCTTGCCGCTTTGGTAGGCAACCAGTACGGCGGTTTCTTGCTCGGCTTTCGCGAACGTTTCATCCGAGAAAATAGTGATGTGCACGTCATTATAGAGTTCGGCAATCTGTCGCCTTAGCGAGCGAAAATCGGTGCGGTCGAGGACCGAGCGTGGCAGGACGAAACCGAGGGCGTCAGGTTTACGCGCCAACACACGACGCAAAATTTCGCCCTCCTTGCTTATCGCGGTATCGCTCGGCAAAGCCCCCCGCTCGTCTTTCGAGAACCGCTTGAAGGGAGGGTTGCACACCACGACATTCGCCCAATCGAGTTTCTCCGTAAATTCCGGCGAGTTGAATACATCTCCCGCAACGATCTGCCAGTTATCCCCGGCGGCATCATCCGCAAGGATAAGCGAGTTGACGGCGAGTTCACGAGAGAAAGGGGAAGTTTCCATACCCACAAGCCGCGACTTGAAGTATTCATGCCGTTCTTCCTCTGTCATCTCGTCGGTTTCGAGTTCCCTCATCCTTCCCATTGACGCAGTGAGAAAGGGGGCATGTCCACAAAATGGCTCGAAGATACGCAAATTGTCTCGCCCAATTTCCTTGAGGGGGAGTTGACGAATCAGATACTCGGTGACTGCGGGGGGAGTAGCATGAATACTATATTTCCGGCGTAACTCAGGAGAAACCAGCAGGTTTTCATAGAGGTACGCAAGAATACCGGGCGAAAGATTCGTGAGGTTGATTCCCTCTTTCAACGCTTTCCAAACGTTGGAACGTAGCGGCTCCTCCGAGAAGACGACTCCGTGAGACCCCTTCTGATAAAAGCGTTTTTCAACCCATTCGACCACTCTTTCTGCGGGGGCATCGAGAAAATCAGCCCCTTTCTTCCGGTCAATTAGATACTTGGCGGTCAACAGCCGAAAGAGTAGCCGATGAATTTCCTCGGCTTCCGCCTCGAATTTCTCCGGGTTATAACGAGTTATATAGTCGTCTTTACACTGCTTGAGAATACGCTCCAGATTGAGAGTGAGCGAGTCACGCAGTTGCGTTTCTGTTGCCGTCCAGAGACCTACATCAATAAAAGACAACTGTGGATCGGAGGTTTTTGCCCCGAACAACTTGGCATATTCGATAGCATCAGAAGACCATCGCGCTTCGTTGTCATCAAAAAGATGGCTGAGTTGTGCAAGCGGCAATTCGGTGATGGGGGCGGGTTCTGCAAGAGCAAAGGGTTCCCAGCGCGTGACTTGATCGGTGTTGAGGTCTATAACAATGAGGTGCGGTGCGCCGAGTGCGCGAGATTCGATGGCGTCCTGCATGCTGAACTCAGGCGTAATTCTCACGCCGAGCGCGGCGGTTTGGAGGGAGGGAAGCGATTGCGTAAAGGCAACTACGTCCATTTGACGAGCGGAAGAAGTTGAGGTTTGACCGGAGGGTGTAGCGGTTGCGTAATCGTAATCGTCGAGAATGTTGGAGTTGCGGTATTGAAGTCCGACGAGAAGACGCCGCACTTGCTCGCGTATTGCTGACACTTTTTCATCGTTCATCAGGGTCTCTCCTTTCTCCTCATTTACGTTCGTCTACAATTCATTGGGAATCATAGTACCTGCTTGCCCGAATCGTGTCAACATTTCGAGTCGGAACAGAAAAAATAGTTTGCTCAGGATAGAAGTATGTGGCAAGCGACGCCCCTTTGGACAAAAACTTTGCCCTTACCAGTCGCCGCCTTCGATGACGCGCCATTGTGACCCCAAATCTTCCCAATCGAGGCTACTGACGGGGGTGTGCATCGTGAGAGAGTGTTCGGCTTTTCGGTGGCGACTGAGCGGGGCGCAGTGTTCCTGATAATGTTCGCGTCCTTTTCGGTAGTCCGGGTCGTTGAGGAGGGTGAGAACGTCGGTTTTGCGGAAAAGCCATTGTTTTTGTTTGCGGAGTCCGCTTTCGTATTGGCGTTTTTCTCCATAAAGGCGTCCCCTGTCCTTGATCTGGTAGACGGTGTAGACGCTGACACCCAAAAGAGAGGCGGTTTGTCGTACCGTGATCCACGTTCCCATGTGATGCTCGAAGGGGAGAAGGTCGCTTGCGTGGAGGGCGTCAGTTCTGGGAGGACGTGGCTGTGGTTTGCCGCTAATTCTGGCTTCATTGGCACGGAATTGAATATTGGTTTCACGGATGCGTTTGAGGCGTTCGCGTTTGTGTTTGAGAATACGGACTTCGTAGGGATCGAAGCGGTGAGGCGAACGTCCGGGAACGCTCTGGTAGGAGGTGAGGTCGCCGTGATTGACGTACCAACTCAAGGCAGTGTTGTTGATGGTGAGGAACTTCATTGCCTCTTTTCCGGTGAGGAAAGTTTTGTCCACTTTGGCGAGGTCTCCGGGGATACGTGATTCTTGTCGTGTTTCGTGCGTGACAAGTTTGACGACTCGTTTTGTGTTTCGGGCAAGGGCTTCGACTTCGGAGAGCAGGTAATAGTTGGTGCGGTTGCGGGCGGGTTTTCGGACGTGAACGAGAATGCCACGCTGGAGCATATGATTGACGCCTTGCATCCCGATACCGAGCATTTTCGCGGCGGTTGACGTTGGAATCCACACCTCGCCGTTTTCTTCTTCGATCCATTTTGTCATAAGTCAAACTCCCTCTTTTTAGTGTCTCTACAATAGTAGTCCTTCGACAGAGGGGTGTTTACTCATTTTGTGCGAAAAAAAGTGGAAACGTAGAGGTGGTGCGTTTGACGCAGGAATGAATTCCGCGCCTCAAGTACGCCCGCGCCCAATCACAAACTCCTGCTCAATGGTTCGCAGGACTTCCTTCGGACACTGAACGAGTCGCATTTCGCCCTGAGCAGAGACTTTTTCAACACCTTCTAAGCGGAGGGAAGAGTGACCGTCACCGTCGTTCCAATTCCTAATTCGCTCTCGAAATGGAGCGTGCCGCCCTGCGCTTTCACCAGACTTTTGCAGATGGATAGACCCAGTCCCGTGCCACCCGTCGGGCGTGATCGTGAGGAGTCCACCCGGTAAAAGCGTTCGCCGAGGTGCGAGAGATGTTCGGGCGCAATGCCTACTCCCGTGTCGGCAATTGTCACGACGACT
>JACMPS010000389.1 GCA_014377395.1 Chthonomonadaceae bacterium | reverse complement strand
TGATTTTCTGAAGAAATCTCAGAAACCACGTTCCGCTTTTTTGTGTCACACTAGAGAATGCAAAGAAAGATGCAACCCAAAATTCTTTACTGTGCCGCTACAAAATTCGAGTTGGACACGGTTCCGCCCGATGAGAATGCAGAGTGCTGGATTACCGGGGTTGGCATCCCCCAGGTTTTCGAGCATTACGCCCAAATCGCACAATTTTCTGAGTTGAATTGCATTGTCAATGTCGGGATCGCGGGGGCGTACCCGAACAGCGACGCAAAGATCGGCGACATTGTTGTCGGCGAATCCGAAGTATACGGGGACATCGGCTTTGAGTTGCCGGAAGAGCCGGGATTTCGTTCGATCACGGAAAGTGATTTTGGAACAGAGTACCGGGAACCGTTCTTGTTGAAGGTGCCGGGAAGCCTGTCACAACTCAATTTGCCTCACCTTGTCGGGCGTGGTTGCACGGTCAGCACCTGCACCGGAACCCGCAAAACAGGTGAACTACGCGAAAAATTGTTTGCGGCGCACTTCGAGACAATGGAAGGGGCGGCGGTTGCACAATGTGCAAACCGACTCCGAGTGCCAATGATCGAGATTCGGGCGATCTCAAATATCGCCTCCGACCGCGACATGAAACCCCAAAACATTCGCCTTGCGCTCGACAACCTCGGAAAATTCCTGAGCGCGTGGATCGAAGTCGAGGGTGACATTTTTTAGCATTTATCCTACTTTTCAATACTCATGGTACGGTGAACAGATGAAAAATTTGAGCATAGGTATTTCCCCCTGTCCTAATGATGTCTTTATTTTTGCAGGAATGATTCTTGGAGAGGTCACGCTCGACGGCTATTCGCTAAGTGTGGATTATCAGGACGTGGAAACCCTTAACCACAACACCGAGCAAGTACAATATGACATCGCGAAGATCAGTTATGCCAATTTGTCCTATGTGTCGGAGAGGTATACGTTGCTCGACAGCGGCGGTGCTTTGGGGCGAGGTGTGGGACCTCTTTTACTAACAGGCGGAGCGAAATTCGACCCTGAGTGTGAAATCTTAGTCCCCGGTGAACGCACGACCGCGAATTTTCTACTCGGATTTTATCTTGATCGTCCGATAAAACGCCGCTACTTACCCTTCGATGAAGTCTACGCGGCGATGCTCCAGAATCGAGAAGCGCAGGGTGTTGTCATTCACGAAAAGCGGTTTACTTACGCGCAGGACGGCTTGCACCTCGTCACTGATCTTGGCGACCACTGGGAAAAAAAAACGGGTTGCCCTATTCCTCTCGGCGGGATTGTCCTAAAGAAGTCGCTCGAAATAGACCCGACCTTGCTCGAAGAAAAAATCCGGGAGAGTATTCGCTGGGCGGAAGCTCATGATGCCGAAACCTTTGCCCTGTGCCGGGAATACGCGCAGGACATGGACGAGAACGTCATTCGCGCTCACATCGGGCTTTATGTCAACGAATTTTCGCTGAGCCTCGGCGAAGAAGGACAGCGTGCCGTCTCCATTCTGCGCGAACGAATGGCGGCTCTGCAATCATCCACCTGATGCGGGAAGCAGAATTTACCACCCACTGCGTTAGAGGCACAGAGAACAAATACGGGGAGATGCGGGAAGAGAGTATTAAGTGTTGAGATGAAAATTTCCTTTCTTCTTTACGCATCCTTTTCTTCTTCCCTTTGCATTTTAATCTGTGCTGCTCTGTGTTAATCTGTGGATAAAATCTCCTCTGTATCCCTCTCTTCGTATCTCTCTGTGTTCTCTAGCGTAGCGGGTGGTGCGTAAAAATGACCCGACAAGCAGGCAAACCTGTAGGAAATGGAAGTGAACCGTTGAAAACCGTCTTTTTGCTGGAGAGTGATCTGCTGTTTCAGGTAAGGCTTGAAAAGAGTTTGGAGAAGCAGGATTGTAGAGTCGTCAACGTACAATCCGTTTCACAACTAGCCGACGCTCTCACAGAGCCCGCCCCGGCACTGATCATTCTCAATTTTGCAAGTCGTAATCCGAATCCAATGGAAGCGACCGTGCAACTTCACGCCGCTTTTCCCAGCACTCCGATCCTCGGTTATTTCTCGCATACGAGAATCCCGGAAATCAAGGTTCAAGCAAAAGCGGCAGGTGTTACACTTCTGGTTCCAAACTCCGTTATCGTCACTCGTTTGCCGCAATTGTTGGAGCGTCTTCTCCCCAAAGAAGGGGAAACACCCGACATTTCCGGTGCTGAGCGGATCGCGGACGAGGCGGAATAGGAATGAGCGTTTTTCGCCATTTGCTTTCATTCTTCGGCTTTCTTTTGATTTGCGCGGCAACTCAAGGAGCGTCCGCACAACTCGTAACGACGCTTTTGCCCTCGGAATTTACGCCGGACGAGTACCTGTACACTCTGAAAATCGGTGGCGTCGAGCGCAATTATCTCGTGCATCCCCCCGAAGATTACGACGAACTCGAACCTTTGCCGCTCGTGATTTTCCTGCATGGAGCCGGGGGCAATGCCCTGCAAAGTGCGCGTACGCTTGGCTGGGAGGAGAAAGCGGACAAAGAAAGATTTGTTGTGGCTTTTCCGAACGGCGCACCCGCCGATCCCTCAAAGCCCGCTTCCTTCAAGAAAAACCCGCGTATCTGGGAAGACGGCTCTTTCCGAAGTGCGATGCGAACTCGAAAGCTCGATGACACCGAATTTATCAAAGCGGTCTTAATTGATTTGCAGAAACGGTATTCAATAGACCGGCGGCGTATTTACCTTGTCGGCTTTTCCAACGGAGGCGGTATGACGTTTCGTCTTGCCGCCGAAATAGGAGATCAAATTGCGGCGTTTGCCTGTGTTTCCTCGCTGAGTTGGCTTCCGCAACCCGCCCCGAAAATTCCGCTTCCCCTTCTCTATCTCCTCGGTACTCGCGACCCCCTCACTCCCTTGAATGGCGGCAGGATTAGATCGCCCTGGGGAACCTACGAAACGAAACCGCCCGTGCTGGACACCGTTGAAAAATGGCTTCGCTGGAACCTGTGTAGTCCCACTCCCACCGAACAAAAAGATCAAAAGGGAGTGCGTACCGTTCTCTATTCGCCACGCGGACGGGAGGGCGCGGAGGTACGATTTTCGCTGGTCACGGGCATGGGACATCACTATCCCGGAGCCACGGAAACGCTGGCGGCATCCATTGCAGGCAAACCCGCAGACAAAATCAATGGTACGGAAATCATCTGGAATTTTCTAAAGCGTTTCCGTCTGAAAAAATAGAGCGAGGATGAGGTGAGACGAAATCAGTTAACGATTTTTGGTTCGGGGAGAGCGGTGAGATCGGTCATGGGGCCTGTCAGCGGAAGCGTCACCATTAGGTGACGGTCTCCCGCATTTGCCATACAGAAAACCACGCAACGAGACACGCCGAGAACTTCCTGTGCAAGCGCACCTTCCATCCTGATTTTGTAGAAAAGCGGCATTCGCACCGGATTGTAAAAGCCGACTACCGTAGGTACGGGAGCCTTGCCGGAATGATCGTTCTGGTAGTGATAAATAAAGCAGTTTTTGCGGTCGATAATTCCGCTTCGAGTGTACAGCACCATCATTGTAAAGAGGCGCGTGTTTTCTGAGGTGACTCGCTCGATTGCGTCGTTGACCCGAAAAATCATCTCTAACGCTTCACCCTGAGTGACAAAGGCTCTGACCAGATTCGGCTCCTCATCATCGTCCGCCGCAATTCCAAAAAACTCTTCCGGCATATCCTTGAGTTCGTAATAGGCTCCACGCTCAGAGACAACCACCCGTACCGCCGAATTTTCGTAGGTCACGCCCTCACCCACCTGTTGCTTTACAAAAGCAATCGAGGCGGCATGACGGTTCTGATACTCAGCACGAAGAAGTGCGAGTTCTACTTTTTGGATCGGGTCGAGTTGGTCTTCCATAGTGTTGAGTGTTGACACTTCTCTACTGTTTGTCAAGGGCGTAGCGAAATTATTTTTTTATTCTCCGTGTGCGAACACACTCATCACTTGTGCTACTGAGACCGGGAATTTATTCTTGGGAAGTGTTGCGATAATGTTGCAAGGTTTTGCTTTACCCTTCGTCAAAGGCTTGCGAAAATCTTTTTGTTTTCACAAACCCCGGTCAAGATAATTTTTATCGCAACACTTAATCCTTAACACTCAATACTTTCCTTTTTCTACGCCGCTTTGACGAGCGAAACGATTTTTTCCGCCGCGTTTTGCATTGTGTCCGCAGAAATGAGATTAGAAGAAGCGAGAATTTCCGCCCCCTCTTTCGCGTTCGTTCCGGCAAGACGCACGACAATAGGAACCTTGATTTCGATCATTTGGGAGGCGGCAATCACGCCTTTCGCCACTTCGTCACAACGAGTGATCCCTCCAAAGATGTTGATCAAAACGCCCTTGACGTTCGGATCGGAGAGAACGAGGTTAAGGCACTTCGCCACGCGCTCCGCCTGTGCGCCGCCACCCACATCCAGAAAGTTAGCGGGTTCGCCCCCGGCGCGTTTTACTTCGTCCATTGTGGTCATTGTCAAGCCCGCACCGTTGCAAATCACGCCGACATTTCCCCCAAGTCGCACATAGGCGATGTCGTCTTTTGCGGCTTCGGCTTCAAGGGCGTCCTCATGGTTGCCCTCGGCGTAGGCGGCGAATTCGGGATGACGGAACATGGCTGCATCGTCAATTTCGATTTTGGCATCGGCGGCGATCACGCGCCCATCGGAGGTAATCGCAAGAGGATTGATCTCCATCATTGCGGCGTCGGAGGTGTTGTAGGCGGTAATCAGTTGACGGATGAACGTCACGATCTTGTTTGCCGAAGCGGGTGCGAAATTCGCTTCCGCGACGGCTTCCCGCAGTTCGTAATCGCGCACGCCTTCAAGCGGATCAATCATCAGCCGAATAATCGCGTCGGGGTGTGCCTCGGCGACCTCCTCGATGTCCATGCCACCCTGTTCGGAAAGAATGATCACGTTACGGCGCGTGTTGCGATCCGGCACAATGCTGAGGTAGTATTCTTTTTCAATGGAAACGGGCTCTTCGATCAAGACTTTTTCAACAACGATGCCTTCGGGAACTTGCACTGTTTTCAGCAACATCCCAAGAATCGTATCGGCGTAGGTTTCACCTTCTTCGGGAGTTTTCGCCACTTTGATGCCGCCCGCTTTGCCGCGTCCGCCGGAATGAACCTGCGCTTTGATCACGCCGCGTCCGCCTAACGCTTCGACAGCTGCTTTCGCCTCGGCGGGGGTGGTGGCAATTCCTGCGTTTTTCGGGACGGCGCATCCGTACCTCGCTAACAATTCTTTCGCCTGATATTCATGCAGTTTCACTGCGTTATGCTCCTCGGTTAAGGGTTAGTACATTCAGAGGGGTCTGAATTTCTCTTGTAGGATTATACCTGAAAGGGAGCGGTTAAGCAGTGCGCCGTCAGGAGTTTTCTCCTCCATGCTGTGCGAGAGGCATCTTTTAGCATGAAAGCAGGGACGCTCTCAGGAAAATCTTCTGTTTGGACGGGGAAGAAATAGGTCTTTGTTTTTCTACTCAGGCTTTTCCCCGCTTCTCAGCAAAAGTTCCGGCTCTTCCGGCAAAGATGTTGCAATCGGACGAAGAAGCGTTTCCGGTTCAGAGGGGACAATCGAGGGGCGAAGCAGAACAGTACTGTATTCACTTTTCGCCAGACGCTCTTCGATACGGGTCAGGCAAAGTGTGGCGACTTCTCGAATTTCGGGGTCGGAGGAGGCAAGGTGTTTGCCCTGAGCAAGAGCGCGAACTGCGTGAACGTGCAGACCTGTTCCGCCGTTTTCGATTGCACCGAGAGAAAGGAGAATGAGTTCCCAATCTCGTGAGGCAAGCAGGGAAGAGAGGTCTTTTTGCCCTTGAAGTGTCAGGAGAGGCGCGTTCTCCTCGGTGATCCGGGGCAGAAGCTCCAGCAATTTGTTGCGGGCTTGTAGCCGCGCTTCTCCATTCAGATTTCGAGTAAGCGTCAACAATTCATTTACGTCTTCGAGGGTGGCATCCGGGATTAAATTTTCTCCGGCATCACCTAAATTCGAGCGCAAATTGTACCTGAACAGAGAATAGAACCCGCCCGCAACAAGGGACGTGAAAAATGCGGCAAACAAACTCACGAAGAGTCCTGAACGGGTGAGGTTGTTAATGACACTGCC
>JACMPS010000388.1 GCA_014377395.1 Chthonomonadaceae bacterium | reverse complement strand
CCGTCGGAGGAAAGTTCCACGATGTCCCCGGTATGAAACCACCCTTCCGAATCAATGGCTTCCGCCGTTGTTTCCGGCTGATTGAAATAGCCGCTCATCACGCCTTCACCTCGCACAAGCAGTTCGCCGTCCGGGGCAAGTTTCGTTTCGGTATAGGGCATAATCTCCCCGACGGTTCCAATTCGCTGACGATTCAGGCGATTGATCGAGATGATGTTACACTCCGACAATCCGTAGCCTTCCATGATGTTGACACCGAGTGCCAGAAAAAACTTTGCGGCATCACCGGAAAGCGGTGCGCCCCCGGAAACACAGTGCCGCAGATTGCCGCCCGTCACTTTTTCACGAATTTTGGAGAGGATGAGTTTGTCAGCGATTTTGTACTGGAGCGAAGTTAGCAAGCCCGGTGACTTCCCTTCCGAGTTCGCCTTAATCACTTTATGCCCGACTTCGATTGCCCAGAAGATTTTCTTTTTTGTTTTCTCGTCGCGCTTTTCAAGTCCATCGAGTGCCTTTTCATAGATGTTTTCCCATAGGCGCGGCACACACAAAATCGTGGAGGGGCGCACGGTTGTCGTCAGTTCTTCGCCAAGACTGCTCAATCCCTGCGAGTAAACGGTGCAGGCTCCTCCGCGTACTGCGAGATAGTAGCCGTCGCGCTCGGTGATGTGGGAGAGCGGAAGAAACGACAAAAACACGTCTTGCTCATTGAGGTCGGCGACTTTGTCATCGTAAACGCGATCTATGGTGTGCAAAACGTTTCGGTGGGAGAGCATCGCGCCTTTGGGGTCTCCGGTGGTTCCGCTTGTGTAGATGAGGGTAGCGGTTTCATCGGCGGAGATGCTTGCGGAAATGGCGTCGAGTTCATTTTCCGGAGTCGCGTTGTCTTTCCCCGCTCTAAGAAAGTCTGTCCAGAGAGTCGCGTTTTCAAGTTTCACTTCTTCAGGAAGAGCCGTCAGCACAATTACCGAGTGAAGCGAAGGACAACTTTCGCGGATTTCGCCGACCTTTTTCAGCAATTTAAGGTCTGAGACAATGACCGCTTTTGCTCTCGAGTCACGAATAACGTGCGCGGTTTGTTGCGCCGGGAGAACCGTGTAGGGAGCCACAAGTCTCAGTCCGAGCGAGTGCGCGGCAAGATCGGTGATGACCCATTCCGGGCGTCCCTCCGAGAGAACCGCCACCGTATCGCCTCGTCTCAGTCCAAGCGCATGAAAAGCGCGTCGTGCCGCCTTTACCTGTACGTCGAGTTCGCTGTAAGTCAGGGTTTTGTAATCGTCGTTTTTGGTAGGTTTCCAGCGGAGAGCGGGGCGGGTGGGGTACTTCTGTACGGTCTCCTGAAACATTTTGTAAATCGTTCGATCTTTGGGAAGCGTGTCCATTTTCGTCATTGCGTGCGTCTTTCCTGCCGTCAGTGTTCGCGCTTGTTTTCTCTGCGTGAGAGCCACAGTTTGCGCCGACTTCTGGGGGAAATTATAGCACGTCAGGGGCAGGGATAACAGAGGCGAAAGACCTACGCAAGACAATTTCGGAGCAATACGAGAGGAAAAGAAGCCCTCTTTCTACTTTTGTGTGGGTTTAACGAGACGCGAAGTGAGGCGATAGGTGAAATTACCGCCGCCTTTGCTTGCCTCATCCATAATCTCGACGTAGTATGTTCCGGGAAGAGAGGGCGCGAAAGTCAACACACGATCTTTGACGGAGGCTCCCGCCGCCAGCATTAGGGAGTGATGTTTTGCATCACGAAGGCGAACAACAGCATCAAGTGGAGATCCGCCCCGCCCTGCAAACACTCGGAAAAGCCACTTCTCGCCCGGTTTCGTGGTAAAGGAAAAAGTGGAGGGCTTATCATCATCTACAGTGCCGGAGATCGCCAGAGAAGGCGTTTCGGGAGTGAGAATGATCGGCATCGCCTGAGCAAATGTATGGGGGGGCTTTTTCTCGGTCGCTTCGCTAACGGTTGCGTCCACTACCGAAAATTGTGTGGCGGCTTTGATGTCTTTGGATTGAAGCGTCAGTTCTACATTCTCAATCGGAGCGGTTTCCCCGGCGGAAATTTCAGCGACGAAAAGGTGACTGCCTTTTTTCTTGTCCTCGCCTTCGGTTTCTTTCAGAGACAACAGTTTGGCTTTAACTTTCGCGTTGTTCGACTTAAGTTCGCCCGTTGTCAAGCGATCCCCGTAAAACGTCACCTGCGTTGTCTTTCCCGCAATGACATAAAGAGGAGACTTTGACTTAATTTCGGGCTTGACTTTTTCCTTGTCTTTATCGTCCGCCTTTGCGGAAAGCACGAAGAGGAGCAGAAAGGGAAATGCCATGAGCGACTTCACGAGAAAATTTCTCTGTTGGCTCAAGGGCGTATTCGTTGTTTTCATTTCGGGGACACCGTGCGGATCAGTTTGTTCTGCTTTAAGTTCCAGAAAAGAAGTTTGCCGTCCTGTGTTCCTGCAACCACAGTTTCGTTGTCGCTTCCAATTCCGAGACAGTAAACACAATCTTCCGCGTCCTTTAACTCGTTCTTCTGTTGCGTACCATCTCCGTTAAAGGCTTTCACGATTCGGTTGCTGGCTCCCCATACGAGCAAATTGCTGTCGGGGCTGAACGCGCAGGTGTTGATGGCGTCGTCCGCATAGAGGGTGCGCTCCGGGTTCTCGAAAGTGCCAGATTTGACAAGCCAGATTCTTACGGTGCGATCCAGTCCAGAGGTGGCGAGGATCGTTCCGGCTTTGTTGAAGGCGACGCGAGTCACGCCGTCCTGATGCGCCGTAAGTGCCGCAATGCGTTTCCAACTCGTCGTATCGAAAAGTTTTGCGCTTCGGTCAAGACTCCCTGTAGCAAGGAGTTTGCCGTCGGGAGAATAAGCGACTCCCATGATTCCCTCGGCATGATCTTTCAGGGTGCGTGTAATTTTTCCAGTTTTCGCGTTCCAAATATTGACCGTTTTGTCGAGGCTTCCCGTAGCAAGTTCTTTTCCGTCAGGCTTCCACGCAACTGCGTAAACGACTTCGGAGTGTCCTTCAAGTTTGAGCAAGGGCTTCCACGTCTCACAATCCACGATGAGAACCTCACCTGCCGCACCCGGTACACCCCCTGCAACCGCCAGAAATTTGCCGTCTGCGCTCCAGGCAACGCACTGTACTTGATCGGTGGCTCCCTTCACACTTTGCAGGATTGTCCCTGTAAGCGAGTCAATTAAACGAACAACGCGATAACCCCCGACCGCGATCATTTTGCCGTCAGGCGAATAGGCGAGTGCCGTGACCGGGGCGGAAAGATTGGCATGGGGTGAGGTAAGTGAAAGGAGAGAAGTCCCCTTTTTGTTTGCGGTAACGTTCATGCCTTCCGGCATTTTCTCGCTGTCCACTTTCGCGCCCTCGTCAATCCAACGGCGAATCAGGGCGATTTTGTCGCCGTCCATCGCACCGCTCGGAGGCATTTTCGGCTGAAGATCACCTGTCATGTAACGGATCAAGTTGCTCAGTGCGCCCTTGCCGGGGATGACCGCCGCTCCTCGTCGCCCCCCCGCCAGCAATTTGTCCCGTGTTTCCATGCTATAGCCGCTTACAGGAGTCGCGCCGCTGTGACAGCCAAGACATTGTGCCTTGAAGACAGGCAAAATCTGCCGACTGTACGATACAGGCGGTGCGGCGAACCCCTCCTTTTGCGCGAAAAGCAAAAGGAGCGATACCGCCAGAAGACAAATTGTAAGGGTGATTTTTCCCATGATTTCGCCAGAACGTTACTTCCACAATTCGTGAATCGGTTCGCAGTCTGGAAGAATGGCAACTGGGCGCGACTGCGGCGTCAGCAACGTCTTCTCGTAGTCTATGCCAAGCGCACTATAGATTGTTGCCGCAACTTCCGGCGGACGGATCGGGCGCGAGGTGACGTATTCGCCGCGTTCGTCAGTTTCGCCGATCACCTGACCGCCGCGCACACCCGCCCCGGCAAACAGCATCACGCCCGCATTGCCCCAGTGGTCGCGTCCCGCGTCTTTGTTGATTTTGCTTGTGCGCCCGAAGTCGCCGTACATCGCAACCAGAGTTTCGTCCAGAAGCCCGCGTTGCTTCATGTCTTTCAGCAGAACCGCAATGGATTTATCAAGACGTGGAAGGTCTCTGTCGCACGCCTCGAAAATTTTGCCGTGCATATCCCAGCCGCCCTGACCGAGCAAAACAAACCGAACCCCGCCTTCGATCAGTCGGCGAGAAAGCAACGCCTGACGCCCCCACGAATCTTTTCCGTAAAGTTCTTGCGTTTTCTCGTCTTCTTTGGAGAGGTCAAAGGCTTGCCTCGCTTCGGAGGAAAGAATCATTTGCGTGGCACGTTGATAGAAGGTGTCCATCGAACTGATTTGATCAGAGCCGTCAATACGCTTTGCAAGGCTGTCCACTGCTTGAAGCATTTTCTGTCGGCGATTCAGGCGGTCTTGCGGAACATCGGCGAGAAGCGAAAGGTTCGGTACCTTCCAGTTTTTGTCCCCGACATTTCCCGCCTTAAACGACTCGAAACGCTCTCCAAGCCACGCCGCTTTCCCCAGTTCCCAGGTGAAAGAGTGATTTTTCGGGACGGCAACATAGGAGGGCAGGGT
>JACMPS010000387.1 GCA_014377395.1 Chthonomonadaceae bacterium | reverse complement strand
TGCACCCGCTTTTCGGAGCAGTTTTCCGGTGCGGCTTCTGTCTCTCGTGCCACGTTCTTTCAGAAACGCCGACAGTGCGATTCTTGAAACCGAGTCGGCTTCTCCCCCGCGAATGATGCGATCCGGGTAGGCGGCGGCATACGCGATGGTGCGTGACAGTACCTCTCGAATATTCTCCTGTAGCGGGGCGTTTCGTTCTCCGGTGCGTTGCAGGCGCACAAGGTGGGTGAAGCGTCGTGAGAAGTCCATTTCGCGAATCGTTTCCGTCTCGCCTTTGTCCCGGTGAAAGTAAAACAGGCTTTCCTCAACTGCGGTAATCGTGATGAGGTCTTCGACAACCGGTTCGATCACTTCCGGGAAAAGGTGTGTGTAGGCGTTGCGGGGCGGGGCTTCGGGCGGGTCGGGCGGCTCCGGCAGGGGGGCGGAAAGACGCAGGGCGGAGACACCGGGCGTCACGCGCAAACGATCCCGCAGGGTTGCCTTCCAACGACTTTCCGCCGAAACCTGAACGAGTTCCGCCTTCACTCCCAGCGAAATCAAACCGGGAAACACCAGCAAAAGTAGATCGTTTCCCCGCAGGGGGGCGTGGATGTGCAACAGATTTGCCGAAGTCATCGCCTTCAGAGACGCTTCTGACAGGTTGGCAGGGAGCAGAGGTTGCACAGACTCGAAAAGGCGTGGAAGGTGGGGGTTCATAGGTTTTGCCGGAAACAGGGCGGAATCCCTTCACATAAAATTGGCTTGACTGCGCCGGAACGCTCGTCAATCAATCATACCCGAATTAGGGTGACGACAAGATAGATATGGTAGCACGGCTGTGAGTAGATACAATTAACCAAAACCTCACGTACAAGAGAGTGAGCGCATCAATCCGATTCCTCCCCTTTATGGAAGGCTCTCCAGAACAGACCTCACCCTGATCTCGTCCAATCACCCCTCTCCCGTATCCAATTACAAACTCCTGCTCAACGGCTCGCAGGATTTCCCTCATCCTTCGGAGGAGAGGGGGAGCCAATGCCTCTGGCTTTCTACCGATCTCTGTGTTGTTCCATTTCAAGATCAATCCGAGACTTGAGATATTGTGTAAAGGTGTCGGCATCCCGTACCGGTACCTCACCCTCATCAGTTTCACCATAAGAATACACAGGCGGATCGTCCTCATCAGGGTCTAGTAAAAAGTAAGCAAACATCCAACCTTGATGCGAGGTGAAAACGAAAGCATTTTCAGGCAAAGTAAAGGGATTACCGTTTTCGGCTAAAAGGGCGACAGCGTTATCACGAAGTGTTGAGTACCAGTGAGGAGAAAGAAAGAAAAAATCTTCTCCCTCAAAAAGATTACCTGCTCCGTGTCCCATTATTTTCAGAAACTGACGAAACGATAACGGCAGGGGAGAACCGACCAATCCTTCAAGATGATTGATTTCCGCTTCCGTGTATCCGAGCAGCTGATCCAGTTCGAGCAATTTTGTCTGTACCAGAAAATCGGCAATCTCTCTGATTGAATGTTGAGCCATAGTAATATTTTTAGTTTTGACCTTAATTGCCATTTTCTCACACCTTGAATCGAAAGTCCACTCTCTATGAGGCCATCCTTTTAGCGCATGATAAGTGCTTCACACACCGCATTAAAAGGGAATAAACAGTTTCCATCCGAAAAGCCTGTTTTTTCTCTATCAAAGGCAAGGTATGCTTTAGGCAGAACTGAAAAAACCTTAGAAATCCGCCCTACAAATTTGTTTGCTGTCTTGCACCGAAAAGGGCTAAAACCCAACAGTGCAAAGGAGAGTTTCGATGACAACCCTGCCGAAAAACCCGCAACCAACTCCGTTACCCGACGCCCCTCCGCTCAATGAGACGGAACTGACGCGCCTTAATGCCTACTGGCGTGCCGCGAATTACCTCTCCGTCGGACAAATCTATCTTCAGGACAACCCTCTTTTGCGGGAACCTCTCAAGCGCGAACACATCAAGCCACGCTTGCTCGGTCACTGGGGGACAACGCCCGGTCTTAACTTCATCTATGCTCACATGAACCGCGTAATCAAAAGTCATGATCTCAACGCAATTTATATCGCGGGCCCCGGTCATGGCGGACCCGGAGTGGTCGCCAACACTTACCTTGAGGGAACCTACAGCGAAGTTTACCCCAACATCTCACAGGACACGGAGGGGATTCAGCGATTGTTCAAGCAATTCTCTTTTCCCGGCGGCATCCCCTCTCATGCCGCCCCCGAAACTCCTGGCTCTCTTCACGAAGGCGGAGAACTCGGCTATTCCCTCTCCCACGCTTTTGGAGCCGCTTTCGACAATCCCGATCTGTTTGTCTGTTGTGTGGTGGGTGACGGTGAGGCAGAAACGGGGCCTCTTGCAACGAGTTGGCACTCCACTAAATTTCTCAATCCCGCAAAAGACGGCGCGGTTCTTCCCATTTTGCACTTGAATGGTTATAAGATTGCAAACCCAACCCTTCTTGCTCGTATGAGCGACGAAGAACTCATGCATTTGTTTGTAGGATACGGATACAAACCTTATTTTGTTGAGGGATATGAACCCGAACCGATGCACCAAAAAATGGCGTCTACGCTTGATGCGATTGTGACCGAAATAGAGGCGATCCAGACAAAAGCCCGAACGCAAAAGACAGTCGAACGTCCTCTCTGGCCTCTGATCATTTTGCGCTCTCCGAAAGGTTGGACAGGTCCTAAAGAGGTGGACGGCAAAAAGACGGAAGGCTACTGGCGTTCGCATCAAGTGCCGATTTCCGAGATGGACACACCGGGACACGTTCAGTTGCTTGAAACGTGGATGAAGAGTTACAAGCCTGAAGAACTTTTTGATGAAAGCGGGAAACTGATTCCAGAACTTGCGGAACTCGCGCCGAAAGGTGAGCGGCGCATGGGAGCCAACCCCCACACAAACGGCGGACTATTGCTCAAAGACCTGCACCTTCCTGACTTCCGAAAGTATGCCGTCGAGGTACTGAAACCTGGTACCGTTGAAGCGGAAGCGACTCGTGTGATGGGTGTTTTCCTGCGTGACGTGATGAAGCAGAACCGGGAGGCACAAAACTTCCGCGTTTTCGGGCCCGACGAAACCGCTTCAAATCGGTTGGGGGCGGTGCTGGAAGAAACAGGGCGTACCTGGATCGAAACAACTTTGCCGGAAGACACACCGGACGGACATCTTTCTACTGACGGGCGCGTGATGGAAATCCTCAGCGAACATACCTGTCAGGGGTGGATCGAAGGGTATCTGCTGACCGGGCGACACGGCTTTTTCTCCTGTTATGAAGCGTTTATTCATATCATTGACTCGATGTTCAACCAGCACGCGAAATGGCTTAAATCCGTGCGCCGCATCGAATGGCGCAGACCGCTCGCTTCTCTCAATTATCTGCTGACTTCACACGTCTGGCGACAGGATCACAACGGCTTTTCGCATCAAGACCCCGGCTTTATTGATCA
>JACMPS010000386.1 GCA_014377395.1 Chthonomonadaceae bacterium | reverse complement strand
GCAAAAGTGAGAGTGAGGCGCACGCAGTTGTCGCTCAGATTGAAGCGGAAGGCGGGAAAGCCTTTTGCGATTGGGGCGGACATTGCCGATGTCTCAGCGGTTGGAACTCTGTTTGAGAGACTCGATGTGGAATTGACTCAGCGCACCGGGGGGGCAACGTTCGATATTCTCGTCAATAATGCCGGAGTTGCAAACCAGATTCCCTTTGAGGAGACTACCGAAGAGCAATTCGATTGCCACTTCGACATCAATGTCAAAGGACTGTTCTTTACCACGCAAAAATCGTTTTCAAGACTAAACGACAACGGAAGAATTATCAACGTTTCAAGTCTTGTATCGCGCAATGTCTTTCCCGGTATCGTTGCCTATGCTTCGACCAAAGGTGCCGTAGACACCGTTCAGCCTCCAGATTGCACCGCTTGCCGCCGAGCGCGGGATCACCGTCAACATTCTGGCTCCGGGCGCTATCGAAACGGACATAAACGAGTGGCTCCAAACGCAAGAGGGACAGCAAATGGTCATCGGGGGACAAGCCCGCAAGCGTGTCGGACAACCCGCTGATATTGCCAACGCAGCTCTCCTCATCGCTTCCGATGACTCGGCATGGATGATCGCCAACTACATTAACGCCAGCGGTGGCAGCAAACTGTAAATCTCTGGTTCCCTCCCCTTAATGCAAGGGGAGGATTAGGGTTCGTCGTTTTCGGCGGCAATAGTTCAATGGATTCAGACGATTCGTATGATTGATCAATGGTATTGATTGCACAGACGGTTCAATAAATTTCAACGGTCAGTTTATTCTTGCGTTAAGCACCTTCGGTGAAGGCGTCCTTCGGACGCGATACGAACACACGCGATGCGGAGAGAGAAGACGAATTCCAATCCCCTCCTAACCTCCTTTTTGCATAAGGGGGAGGGATAAGACTGGTGCGCTATCTCTCACAAAACGTTTATCGTCGAGGGTATTTGCATTGGCTCCCCTCTCCCGGATTCTGGGGGAGGGGGCTAAAATCGCCGTGTCCACAAGTCTGAGAAAGGGTACAATAAATCACTCTCTTTCTTGAAAGCTTTTTCGCTATGCCCTTCTTTTCCGCTTCCTTCTCTGCTCTCTCATTTCTGTTGGCGACAGGCTCTCTCTTCGCCGACACTCCCATCCCCTATGAAACCGAATTCAAGCCCGGTAGTCTCACCGAATTATGCTTCTTCCGCAAGAGCAACGGTGCTGTGATTACCCCGGAAGGTGTTCGACACGCAAACGTCGGACAGTTCCTGTTTTATGCGTTTCCGGCGATCCCCGGTTCTATCGAGCGATTACGGCTGACCCTCGAAGACGCCAACGCCCCTACCGTGATTGTCCTCACTGCGGGAAACAAACCACTCATTCCGAGCTTGTCACGCCTCGCTGACGGAACGCTTTCCCTCCAATGGACAAACCCGGCAACCCTAAAGCGCGGTGATGAAATTCTGGTAGGTCTGAGTGCAAAAACCCTTTCCTTTGGTATCAAGAGTGTGCGTTATCTGCGCGTAGATGCCGATAGCGACAACGACGGAATCTCAGAGTTTGTGAAATCGCTGATGCTGGAAGGACAGCCCACAGAGACAAAACTAACGGTACGTAAAGCGGGAACCACCCCAGCCGTCTTTGCAGTGACCGACTCGCCTCCTACGCCGGAATACGATTTTGGAAGTGAGGGGATATTAGGGGATGCCGCCCTCAGTTCTCTATGGCGGGGACGTGGGGCTACCGTCTGGTCGGGATTTGCCGGAACCTCTCTCTCTTCGCCCGAAACAGGAAAAATCCCCTCTCCTAATTCGGCTTCCGTTCAGTCCGATTTTCGTGGCAATGCTCTGGAGTGGAACGGCAAACCCGCTCTTGCCCCTACGCCGGATCGGTTTGCTTTCGAGCGAAGTTTGTTGGCGGGGGCAGTCAATGCGGGAGCCGAGGGCGTAATTTTGCCGGAGCCTTTTTACTTTGCAACGGCGGGCTACGAGTCCGTGTTCAGAGATGCCTGGGCAAAAATTTATAATAAGCCCTGGGCGGATCCAAGAAGCGGCATGGAACCGCGCTGGCTTTCCGGGAAGCTGATGTCCAATTTGCTGACCACCTATACTTCAGGACTGTCGCAGGAGGTAGCGCGTCTCAAGCCGTCCGTACGGCGCGTTCTCTCGGTTCCCAATCCGCTTTCCGCCGCCTCTCACTCATTGATTAGCCCTGTGTATCGGCTTGTTTCGCAACCCGCCGTGCAGGATGTCCTGAGCGAAGCCAACCCCGGAACCCCGGAAGATGCCACGCTCCGTCTCAATGGCGCGGCACGGCGTTTGCCCTTCTCCCTTTCCTACCTCAAGGCATCTGTCCTGACACAGATTGTGCGCGGAACCGGGAAACGCCTGACGCTCCAACTACCGGAAAACGCTGAAGCCGAAAAGCCTCTCACAGAGGATCTCGCCAATGCCCTTACCGCCTCTCTGATGTTTCCCGATGCACTTCATTTCAGCCTTTCTGCAAGCCGTAAAACATGGGAAAACTATTCAGGGGAAGGCAAAACACAGTTCGCTTCCCTACTCTCCTTGTTGACGGAATTGTCGGAGAACACCCGCTTTGGAGGCGAGGCAAACCCGAATAACGGCAATGAAATTGGCGTTCTGCTTTCCGAAACAGCGCAATGGCAACGCGAAGCCCCTTTTCCCTCTGACCTCGACGGCTTGTACGGGCTGACTTTGCCCTTGCTTCAACGGGGCGTTCCCGTGCAGATCGCTTCCCTTGACCGTGCCGACAACCCCGACACCCTCAAGCCCTTTAAGACGCTGTTGCTCTCCTACGATTTTCAGAAGCCACTCGAAGAAAATTTGCAAACGGGACTGGCGAACTGGGTCAAGCGGGGCGGCAGTCTAATTTTCTTCGGGGGAAGCGATCCTTACAATCAAACCGCGGCAGGCTGGTGGCAAAAAGCAAACAAAAATGCCCCACAGGATAGCCTTTTTTCCGCGCTCGGTATTCCTGTAGGAACAGCGGTGACGCAATTTGAGGAAGCGGAAGACCTGAGCAAATACGCACTCGTGACGCAGGGAGATGTTCGCACTCTAACGACGATTGAGGTGGACGTGACCCGCTTTGCAACGACTTTCGGGTCGGTGGCGGTTCGTCTGACCCCTGCTTCCGCCGAAGAAAAATTTACGTTGAGCAAAATCGAAATCGTCATTGGAGGAAAAACGGCGGCGGCGTTTCGGGCAGGCTCCGATCTTGAAAACCGCTTGATTCGCTATGAGAGTGGCACGAAGATCGAAAAAGAGGGCGAAGGCAGAACGTTCTCGGGGGCGGCTTTTGTCACTTATGGCGTAGACAATCTTCCGATAGACACAAAAATTCTTCTGCGCTTGACCTTGCAGGGAGCCTATCGGGTGGAAGCCGCCTCCGCAAAGCCCAATGACACCCACGTTCTGATCGGAGAGCAGGGCGGCGGCGACATTCCGAAGTCGTTGCCTCGTCTTCGTGTCGGGGCGAATTACCCGCTCACGTTCTACCCGGACTTTCCCGTAGCACCCACTAAAAAGCCATCCGATGCGACTGCCCCCTCTTCTCAGGACGAAAAGGAAAACGAGCCGACACCCCTTTACGGGTTGCGCTCAGGCGGAATTCCGGTTTGGATGCAAGCCGCCGAAAAGGGAACTCTCCTTTATGTCGGAGTTTCACCCGGCTACTTCTCCTCCTCGGAGCGAAGTGCCGCCCTGCTTCGCGCACTCGTGGAATACGCGCATCAGAGGGCGGGGGCGAAATACTCGGAGCCGGGAGCCTTGGTCTTAAAACGGGGTCGCTTTGTCATCGTGAAAACCTTTGGAGAGCAGGAGATATTGGACGGGCGGACGATTGACGTGCTTTCATCGTCTCTTAATGTAACGGCGGATCGTGTGATTGCGCCCAACTCGCTCGGCATTTACGCGCTTCTCGAACCTACCAAAACTCCGAAAATCGGGTTTGTCGCTGGACAAGTCAAAGCCAAGACCGAAACACCCACTCACACCGCCTACTTTGTGCGCGGCGCAAAGGGGACAACGGGCATTGCCCGCATAGATACTGACGGACGCAAACTGACGGGAGCCCGAGCCACAAACGCCTACGGTGATCCGGTTGCATTGTCCTCAGAAGTGCAGGGCAGTACCGTTTTCCTGAAATACGTGAATGATCCCGACGGTGTCATTGTGCGCTTAGGCTGGCAATAGGCTCTACAGTGATGTCCACGATTGGATGAACTCAGAACGGCGAATATATTCCGTTTCCTGTTCCGGGAGTTGAAAACTCCCGGCAACAAAAGAGAGCGTCTTCCAGACGCATCAGCCTCTCTTTTTCGTAGATTTTTGTTCTCTTCGGCAAGTAAAGGCAGAAGTGATGCAAAAATTGTGTTTTTGCATCGCGTCTGAAAGGCACTCGTTTTTTCTGCCGGGGGTTTGCAACCCCCAGAAAAGAAGCAGTGCGTAAGGTCAGTGAATTAACTTGTCATAATGCCGCAGGAATAAATTCCGCGATAAGCGGTCTGGCGCAGTAAGTTCTAGTTTCTACGTTCCTGTCTTTGAGGGTATGGGCTTTTCGTTCCAGGGCGGTTTCCACCGCGCTTTTCATTGTCGCCAGATCGGAGTAACTGCGGGTCTGCATCTCGTGATGCTTGAGTGTCTGCCAGATCGGTTCGATGGCGGACAACCCCGGGCTATAAGAAGGCAGGTAAAACAGTCGGAAATTGGCTTTTTCCAACGCGACCTGTTCCTGATTGACCGCTTCGCTTGTTTGAACCGAGTAGTTATCCAACACGATCCACAGGGGACGCAACCGCTTTCAATCGGACGTATAAACGGGGGGGGCGGACCCGCCAAACGCCAGACAAACGCCACAAATCGTTCGGTATGGATCGAACCGACTTCCGACAGGGCGAACCCCGCCGCCTGTGCCACCGCTTCGGCAGACTTGTGCTGGGTTTTGTAGCGCGATTTCGGCAGACTTGCATAAATCGCATACCGAAAGGTGCCTGCCTCGGGTCCGTCGGAAAAGTAGCCGCCGATCACATTGAGGCGTCGTCCCTGCGGGGCTCTGTAAGCGATGCGGAGATGTTCCCCGACGGGCGACCAACTATAGCAGGGCGGAAGCGTCAGGGCAAATCCGGCTTCGTCGAGATGGCACACGTCGAGTTGCTCGCTTGACGCCCCCCTTTTGGATGTCGAGTTGGGCGGTTTTGGCGGCAACGGCAACGGGGTCTTGCTTGTGCTGAAGGCTACGTTGCGTTCGCTTGTAGGTCAGGTGTTCGCGTCTGAGTAGACGACGCCATTGGTCAGGTGAACGAAGCAGTCCAGAGCGAACGTGAACTTCGGCGGCAACCTGACGGGCGTTCCAGGTTTTGTCGCCCTGGGCGAGCCAATTCCGTACCTCAGTCGGCATGGTCTCGGTCACGGCGGATTTCTGACCGGGATGAGGTTGATCGGTGAGAGCGCAGAAGCCGCCGTCAAGAAACAATTTGATCCAGAAGCGCACCGTTTGCTCGTGAAGGACGAGGTGAACCGCGATTTTAGGAACGCTCCAGCCTTTGTCGCTCAGACGGATCATTTCAAGTCATTCACGAGTGCGAGACACCACCGTTTTCTGATGGGTTCGCAGAAATAAGTCTTGTTGCTGGGCTTCAGTCAAATGGATAAAATACATGATGGGGACACCCTCCAACCATGACTACGAAATAACTACGCAAGACCGCTTAGCGCGCCCAAGCCGTGTAATAGCCGAAACCGGGTGAGGTCGCTGGTTTTGTTCAATCCCCATGAGGTCGGACAGAGAATTGGGAAGGCACTTAGCCAAGAAAGAGCAGCCCGATAATCTACTAAGTAGGTGCCGTTAAAAGGTTCTTAGTTTCGCAGTGTTTTTGTTGGAGGCGTTTCGCCTTTTGCGCGAGTGCCTCCTCGACCGCTTTGTAAGCCTCGCCAAGTGTCGTCTGAGTGCGCCAGGGCATTCCATGCGCCTTGACGTCCCGCCACACGG